>NZ_JBWKDJ010000001.1:1099250-1215811 GCF_056436025.1 Streptomyces sp. NPDC043853 | reverse complement strand
CACCGCGCACGAGAGGTGATGCAGGGTCAGGAGTGACTGGGGAGGCGGATGCCTCAGTCGGTCGCGCCCAGGTCCACGTCCACGGGGGCCCCGGCGAGCGCTCCGCCGCCGATCGTGTGTGCGGTCTCGGCAGGCAGTCCCTCGCCCGTGGACTTCTTCGACGTCCGCAGCCGCTTCTCCAGCCAGGAGGCGAACCCGGTGAGGCCGAAGTTGATCACCATGTACAGCAGCGCGATCACCACGAGCGTGGGGATGGTGTTGCTGTAGTTGGCGGAGATCTGCCGGCTCGTGGAGAGCAGCTCGGCGAAGCCCAGCACGGCGCCCGCGATCGCGGTGTCCTTGAGGATGACCACGAGCTGGCTGACCAGGGCGGGCAGCATGGCCGTGACGGCCTGCGGCACCAGCACGTAGGCCATGGTCTGGCTCTTGCGCAGGCCGAGCGCCTTCGCCGCCTCGCCCTGCCCCTTGGGCAGCGAGTGGATGCCCGCCCGGACGATCTCCGCGATCACCGAGGCGTTGTAGAGGACCAGGCCGGTGACGCAGGCGTAGAGCGGCCGGACCTCGGAGTCGACGTCCGTGAACTGCACGTACAGGGCGGAGCCGAACACCATCAGGATCAGCACCGGGATGGCGCGGAAGAACTCGACGACGGCGCCGACGGGAATGCGCACCCAGGCGTGGTCGGAGAGCCGGCCGACACCGAGGAGGGCACCCAGCGGCAGCGCGATCACCATGGCGATCGCACCGGCCTTGACGGTCTCCCACAGGCCCGGCAGCAGGAAGGTGGTCCAGATGTCGCCGTCCTTGACGAACGGCGTCCACTTGTCGGCTTCCAGCTGGTTCTTCTCCGCCATCACGTCCAGCACCCACCACAGGGCGGCGCCGAGCACCAGCAGGAAGAGCACGGTGTAGATGATGTTGCGGGCCTTGGCCTTGGGGCCCGGCGTGTCGTAGAGCAGGGAGCTCATCGCTTCACCGCCACTCGCTTGGCCACCCAGCCCAGGAGCAGGCCGGTCGGCAGGGTCAGCAGGACGAAGCCGAGGGCGATGACCCCGAAGACGGCGAACAGCGCGTCCGCTTCGTTCTCGATCATTTCCTTCATCAGCAGGGCCGCCTCGGCCACGCCGATGGCCGCCGCCACCGTGGTGTTCTTGGTGAGGGCGATCAGCACGTTGGCGAGCGGAGTGACAGCCGCCCGGAACGCCTGCGGCAGCACGATCAGGGTGAGTACCTGGACGAAGCTGAGGCCCAGGGCGCGGGCCGCCTCGGCCTGGCCGACCGGCACCGTGTTGATGCCCGAGCGCAGCGCCTCGCAGACGAAGGTACCGGTGTAGGCGGTCAGACCCAGGACGGCGAGCCGGAAGCCGATGTCGTCGAAGTTCTCGGTGCCCAGGTCGAAACCGAGGGTCTGGTTCAGGCCCAGCAGGCAGCCGACGACCAGCACGGTGAGCGGCGTGTTCCGCACCACGTTCACGTACGCGGTGCCGAAGGCCCGCATCAGCGGGACCGGACTGACCCGCATCCCGGCGAGCACGGTTCCCCAGATCAGGGAGCCTATGGCCGAGTAGAGGGTGAGCTGAACCGTCACCCAGAAGGCGCCGAGCAGGTCGTACTGCCCGGAATCAAGAAAATCGAACACGTTGTCCTGCGCTCTCCCCAGGATGGCCGGTGAGGCGCGCCGCCGCCCGCGGCAGGCGGGCGGCGACGTGCCTCACCCGATGACTCAGCTGCCTTCGGTGATCTGCGGCGCGGGCTCGTTCTTGTAGTTCGCCGGGCCGAAGTTCGCCTTCACGAACTTCTCCCAGGAGCCGTCCTGGACCATCTTCCTCAGCGCGGCGTTGATCTTGGTCTGGAGCTCCTTGTTGCCCTTCTTCAGACCGATGCCGTAGTTCTCGTTGCTCAGGCTCAGGCCGACCAGCTTGAACTTGCCCTGGTTGTTCTGCTGCGAGGCGTAGCCGGCCAGGATCGAGTTGTCCGTGGTCAGCGCGTCGAGCTTCTTGTTCTCCAGGCCGGTGAGGCACTCGGAGTAGCCGCCGACCTGCAGCAGGTTCGCCTTGGGCGCCAGCTTCTCCTTGACGTTCTGCGCCGAGGTGGAGCCGGTGACCGAGCAGAGCTTCTTGTCGTTCAGGTCCTCGGCCTTGGTGATGCCGGACTCGTCGGCACGGACCAGCAGGTCCTGGTGGGCCAGGAAGTACGGGCCGGCGAAGTCGACCTTCGCCTTGCGCTTGTCGTTGATCGAGTAGCTCGCGACGACGAACTCGACGTCACCGTTCGAGATCAGGTTCTCGCGCTCGGCGGAGACGGCCTGCTTGAACTCGATCTTGTTCGCCTCGTAGCCGAGCTCCTTGGCCACGTAGGTCGCCACGTCCACGTCGAAACCGGTGAACTTGCCGTCCGGCGTCTTCAGGCCCAGACCGGGCTGGTCGAACTTGATGCCGACGACGATCTTGTCCTTCTTGCCGCCCGAACCGGCCTTGGAGTCCTTGTCCTTGTCGCCACCGCACGCGGTCGCCGTCAGGGCCATGGTCAGGGCGAGCGCCGCGGCCGCACCGGTCTTGATGAGCTTCATGTGAACTTCCCTCGGATGAGACGTTGTTGAACTACCACCGGAGTTGAACTACCCCCGGATCAGTACCAGACCGGACGTTCAGTGGTGCAGGATCTTCGACAGGAAGTCCTTGGCGCGGTCGCTGCGCGGGTTGCTGAAGAACGGCTCGGGGGCCGCCTCTTCGACGATCTTCCCGTCGGCCATGAAGACCACGCGGTTGGCCGCGGAGCGGGCGAAGCCCATCTCGTGGGTGACCACGACCATCGTCATGCCCTCGGCGGCGAGCTGCTGCATGACCTCCAGCACCTCGTTGATCATCTCCGGGTCGAGGGCCGAGGTGGGCTCGTCGAAAAGCATCACCTTCGGCTCCATCGCGAGCGCCCGGGCGATCGCCACGCGCTGCTGCTGGCCGCCGGAGAGCTGCGCCGGGTACTTGTCGGCCTGGGAGCCGACGCCCACCCGGTCCAGCAGGGTGCGGGCCTTGGCCTCGGCCTCCGCCTTGCCCTTCTTGCGCACCTTCAGCTGGCCCAGCATCACGTTCTCGAGCACCGTCTTGTGCGCGAAGAGGTTGAACGACTGGAACACCATGCCGACATCGGCCCGGAGCCGGGCCAACTCGCGGCCCTCGGAGGGGAGTTCCTTCCCGTCCAGGGTGATGGTGCCGGAATCGATGGTCTCCAGCCGGTTGATGGTCCGGCACAGCGTCGACTTGCCCGATCCCGAAGGACCGATCACGACGACGACCTCACCGCGGGCAATGCTCAGATTGACGTCCTGAAGCACGTGCAACGCGCCGAAGTGCTTGTTGACGTTGCTCAGTACGACCAGGCCGTCCGCCGCGGGTGCCGACTCCTCGGCCCCCGCGCCCTTGGTCACTGATACTCCGCTCATCGGCTTGTGGCTCCGTCCTCCTCGGTTGGGAGGACAGTAGTGAGCGGCTCTGCACAGCGTCACCACATCTGAGCGAGAATTGAGCATAACGATCCGGACTCTGCCGGACACGCTCCGTACGTAGGGGAGTCAAGGGGAGCGGCGCCTTGCGTGAGGCACCGGGTGTGCTGTTTTACTGGGCGCGACCGGGCGGAAGAGGAACCAGGAAACAGGAAAGGGGCCCGAGGAAGATGAGACTGCTGCTCGTCGAGGACGACGACCACGTCGCCGCGGCCCTGTCCGCGATCCTGGCCCGGCACGGCTTCCAGGTCACCCACGCCCGCAGCGGCGAAGAGGCCCTGCAGGCCCTGCTGCCCGCCGGAGTGGCGCCCTCACCCGCTCCCTACGGGGTGATCCTGCTCGACCTCGGCCTGCCCGACCAGGACGGCTACGAGGTCTGCGGCAAGATCCGCAAGCGCACCGCCATCCCCGTGATCATGGTGACGGCGCGCGGCGACGTCCGCTCCCGCATCCACGGGCTCAACATGGGCGCGGACGACTACGTGGTGAAGCCGTACGACACCGGCGAGCTGCTCGCCCGGATCCACGCCGTCGCCCGGCGCACCAGCAGCCCCGGCGGCAACGGCACCGGCGCCGGAGCCGAGGACTCCGCCAGGGCCGGCACGGCCGGGCACCCCGGCGGGCCCCCGGGCGTGGTCCGGCTCGGCAGCGTCAGCATCGAGCTGCCCACCCGGCGGGTCTCCGTCGACGGCACCGACGTACCGCTCACCCGTAAGGAATTCGACCTCCTCGCGCTGCTCGCGCAGCGCCCCGGAGTGGTCTTCCGGCGGGAACAGATCATCAGCGAGGTGTGGCGCACCAGCTGGGAGGGCACCGGCCGGACCCTCGAAGTGCACGTCGCCTCGCTCCGCTCCAAACTGCGGATGCCCGCCCTGATCGAAACGGTCCGCGGGGTGGGCTACCGGCTCGTCGCCCCCGGCCCGGGCGCCCCGTAGGAGGCCCTTCGCCGTGCGCGCCCGGCTGCTCCCCCTGCTCGTCGTCCTCATGGCCGGCGTGCTGATCGCCCTCGGTTTCCCGCTCGCCGTCAGCCTGGCGGCCGGGCAGCAGCAGCGCGTGGTCGTCGACCGGATCGACGACAGTGCGCGCTTCGCCGCCCTCGCCCAGTTCGTCGTCGAGGCCGAGGGCGCCGGGGACAAGAGCGCCGACGAGCGCCGCGAGACCCTCAAACTCGAACTCACCCGCTACCAGGGGCTGTACGGCATCCGGACCGGGATCCTCTACCGCGACGGCAACGCCATGGCCGCCGCGCCCGGCTGGTGGCGGCTCCCGGACACCAAGGACGCCCGGGACGCCTTCGACGAGGCCCTCGCCGGCCGCCGCAGCCACGACCCCGCACAGGTGTGGCCCTGGCAGCCGCACGGCAGACTCCTCGTCGCGTCCCCCGTGGTCCTCGACGGCGACGTGGTCGCCGTGGTCGTCACCGAATCACCCACCGACCAGATGCGCTCCCGCACCCTGCAGGGCTGGCTGCTCATCGCCGCCGGACTGGCCGCCGCCATGCTGGTCGCCTTCGGCGCCGCCCTGCGGCTGACCAGCTGGGTGCTCAAGCCCGTACGCACCCTGGACGCCGCCGCCCACGGCATCGCCACCGGCCGGATGAACTCCCGGGTCGCGGCCGCCGGCGGCCCGCCGGAACTCCGCCGCCTCGCCCGGTCCTTCAACGAGATGGCCGACAACGTCGAAGAGGTGCTGGAACAGCAGCGGGCCTTCGTCGCCGACGCCTCCCACCAGCTGCGCAACCCGCTCGCCGCGCTGCTCCTGCGCATCGAACTGCTCGCGCTGGAACTTCCGCCGGACAACGAGGAGATCGCCTCGGTGCGCACCGAGGGCAAGCGGCTGGCCCAGGTCCTCGACGACCTCCTCGACCTGGCCCTGGCCGAACACGCCACCGCCGAGCTCGCCCTCACCGACATCGGCGCCCTGACCGCGGAACGGGTCGCCGCCTGGCGTCCGCTCGCCGAGGAGAAGGACGTCACGCTGGTGGAACGCGGCCGGACCGCGGTCACCGGCTGGGCCGACCCGATCGCCCTGTCCAGCGCGCTCGACGCGGTCATCGACAACGCGGTGAAGTTCACCCCTCCCGGTGAGGAGGTCGAGGTCTCGGTCTCGGCGGAAGAGGGCACCGCGCTGATCGTGATCGCCGACCGCGGCCCCGGCCTCACCGAGGAGGAACTCGCCCGCATCGGTGACCGCTTCTGGCGCAGCAACCGTCACCAGAACATCAAGGGGTCCGGCCTAGGCCTGTCCATCTCCCGCATGCTCCTCGCGGCGGGCGGCGGCACCCTCTCGTACGCGGCGAACCCGCCGCACGGGCTGCGCGTGACCGTCTCCGTCCCCCGCACCGGCCCCGACACCGCGTAGCGACCGGGGCGCGACGGCGGGACGGCGGGAGGCGGGAAGGCAGGAAGGCAGGAAGGCCGGACGGCGGGACCCGGTGCGGGCACGGCCGGTGCGGCGGCACCATACTGATGGTGACCACCCTCAGGAGCGCTCCCGTGACCACGCCCAGCCCGACCTCCGCCCTTCCCGCGCCGCGCGCGGCGGCGGCATCCGGACTCACCGCGGCCATCGACATCGGCGGTACGAAGATCGCCGGTGCGCTGGTCCACCCCGACGGCACGATGACCGCGACCACCCGCCGGCCCACCCCGCGCGGGGGCGACGCGGACGCCGTGATGGCGGCGGTCACCGAGGTGGTCGCCGAGCTCGCCGCCGCACCCGGCTGGTCCTCCGTACGGCGCTGCGGGATCGGCAGCGCCGGCCCGGTGGACTCCGTCCGGGGCACCGTCAGCCCGGTCAACATCACGGCCTGGCGCGACTACCCGGTGCTGGCCCGCACCATCGACGCCCTGACCCGGCACGGCCGCCCGGTCCCGGCCGTGCTGGTCGGGGACGGGGTCGCCATGACCGCCGCGGAGCACTGGCTGGGCGCCGCCCGGGGCCACGCGAACGCCCTCTGCATGGTGGTGTCCACCGGAGTCGGCGGCGGCCTCGTGCTGGACAACCGCCTGCACCCCGGCCCCACCGGCAACGCCGGGCACATCGGTCACATCAGCGTGGACTTCGGCGGCGAGGAATGCGCCTGCGGCGGCCGGGGCTGCGTGGAGGCCATCGCCTCCGGTACCGCCATCGCCCGCTGGGCCCGTGCACAGGGCTGGACGGGCGCCGATCCCTCGGCCGCCGGCGTCGCCGCGGCGGCACGGGCCGGCGACCCGGTGGCGCTGGCCGCGTTCGACCGGGCGGGCCGGGCCCTGGCGGCGGCCATCGCCGCCACCGCCACCCTGGTGGAGACGGACATCGCGGTCATCGGCGGCGGCGTGGCCGCCTCCGGGGACACCCTGTTCGACCCGGTCCGCGCCCACCTGGCGACGTACGCGACCCTGGGCTTCGTCAGCGGCCTGACCGTGGTCCCCGCGGCCCTGGGCACCGAGGCCGGCCTCATCGGCGCCGCCTCGGCCGCCATGACCCTGCTCCCGTCCTCCTGAACCGGTCCCCGCGACGCGGTCCGGCGGGCCCCTACGCCCGGACCGCTACGGTTTGACCGACCGGTAGTAGCGCCGCGCGCCCTCGTGGAGGTCCAGCGGGTCCGTGTAGATCGCCGTACGCAGGTCCACGCGCTGGGCCGCGTGCACCTCGCGGCCGATGCGGTCACGGCTGTTGATCACCGCGCGGGTGAAGCGCTCGGTCAGCTCAGGGCTGGTCCGGACGGTGGTCACCAGCAGGTTCGGCACGGCGACCGTGGTCACCGCGGAGGTGTTCCGGGCCCGCGCGTACGCGTCCTGCGGCATCACCGCGGTCCGGTAGTAGTTCGAGTTGCCCCCGGACTGCAGCTCCGGTACCAGGTCGCCGAGCGGCACCAGCCGGACGTCGAACCGCTCCGACAGTTCCCGCACCGCGTTCGTCGGCAGTCCACCGGACCAGAAGAACGCGTCGATGCGCCCCGCCTCCAGCTCCGCCGGCATGGTGTCGATGCCTATCGACACCGGCGTGACGTCCTCCCGGGGATCCAGCTGCGCCGCCTTCAGCAGCCGGTCCGAGATCAGCCGGACACCCGAGCCCGGCTGTCCCACGGCCACCTTCAGGCCCCGCAGGTCCCGCGCCGACTGCACCCGCGACCCGGCCGGCACCACCAGCTGCACGTAGTCGTCGTACAGCCGTGCCACCCCGCGCAGCTGGTCCGCCCCGGCCCGTCCGTCCCGCCGGAACTTCGACACCGCGTCCGCCGTCGCCACCGTGAAGTCGGCCTGGCCGGAGGCCACCCGCGCCAGGTTCTCCTGCGAGCCCTCGCTGGGCAGCAGCCGTACGTCCACCTCGGGCATGTCGCTGCCCAGGGCGTTCTCCAGCAGCTCGCCGTAGCGGTGGTAGACGCCCGTACGCACACCCGTGCTGAAGGTCAGCCGGCCCGTCGGCTCGGGGCTCCCCAGCGGCCACAGCCACCACACCAGCAGCCCGAGCGCGACCAGCCCGGCGACCAGGCTCCGCAGCGCGCGGCGCCTGGTGAGCCGCGGGAACCGGAGCGGGGCAAATGGCATGCGCGCGATCCTGCCAGCCGCCCGCGCTCCTGTCACCGTCTGAAAAGTCACGCCCGGCCGGCCGCCCGGTCCGCCCCGCGGCCGTGCGGCCCCGCCGATCAAGCGCTCGGTCATACGGCCGCCGGGGACCCCTTTACCCTTGTCCCATGAGCAGCGTGGAGCCGGGTGGAGCAGTGGACGTCAAGGGAACATACGAGGTGCGCACCTACGGGTGCCAGATGAACGTGCACGACTCCGAACGGCTCTCCGGTCTGCTGGAGGACGCCGGCTACGTCCGGGCCCCCGAGGGCTCCGACGGCGACGCCGACGTGGTGGTCTTCAACACCTGCGCGGTCCGCGAGAACGCGGACAACAAGCTCTACGGCAACCTCGGCCGGCTCGCCCCGATGAAGACCAAGCGCCCCGGCATGCAGATCGCCGTCGGCGGCTGCCTGGCCCAGAAGGACCGGGACACCATCGTCAAGAAGGCCCCCTGGGTCGACGTGGTCTTCGGCACCCACAACATCGGCAAGCTGCCGGTGCTGCTGGAGCGCGCCCGGATCCAGGAGGAGGCGCAGGTCGAGATCGCCGAGTCGCTGGAGGCGTTCCCCTCGACCCTGCCGACCCGCCGCGAGTCCGCCTACGCCGCGTGGGTCTCCATCTCCGTCGGCTGCAACAACACCTGCACCTTCTGCATCGTCCCGGCGCTGCGCGGCAAGGAGGAGGACCGCCGTCCCGGCGACATCCTCGCCGAGGTCGAGGCGCTGGTCGCCGAGGGCGTCTCCGAGATCACCCTGCTCGGCCAGAACGTCAACGCCTACGGCTCCGACCTCGGCGACCGGGAGGCGTTCAGCAAGCTGCTGCGCGCCTGCGGGCAGATCGAGGGCCTGGAGCGGGTCCGCTTCACCTCGCCGCACCCGCGCGACTTCACCGACGACGTGATCGCGGCGATGGCCGAGACCCCGAACGTGATGCCGCAGCTCCACATGCCGCTGCAGTCCGGCTCCGACCCGATCCTCAAGGCGATGCGCCGCTCGTACCGGCAGGAGCGCTTCCTCGGGATCATCGAGAAGGTGCGCGCCGCCATCCCGCACGCGGCCATCTCCACCGACATCATCGTGGGCTTCCCCGGCGAGACCGAGGAGGACTTCGAGCAGACCATGCACGTGGTGCGCGAGGCCCGGTTCGCGAACGCCTTCACCTTCCAGTACTCCAAGCGGCCCGGCACCCCCGCGGCCGAGATGGAGGGGCAGATCCCCAAGGAGGTCGTCCAGGACCGCTACATGCGCCTGGTCGCGCTCCAGGAGGAGATCTCCTGGGAGGAGAACAAGAAGCAGGTCGGCCGCACGCTGGAGGTCATGGTCGCGGAGGGCGAGGGCCGCAAGGACGGCGCCACCCACCGTCTGTCCGGGCGTGCCCCCGACAACCGTCTCGTCCACTTCACCAAGCCGGACGTGGAGGTCCGCCCGGGTGACGTGGTGACCGTCGAGATCACCTACGCGGCCCCGCACCACCTGCTCGCCGAGGGCTCCGTCCCGGCCGGGGCGGTCCGCCGCACCCGCGCGGGTGACGCCTGGGAGAAGCGCAACGCCACCCCGGACCGGCCGCAGGGCGTCCTGCTCGGCATCCCCACCCTGGGCGTCCCGGCACCCCTGCCGGCCGCCACGGGCGGCTGCGCCGCCGTCTGATCCCGTCCCGGTGTGCCCACCCGCCCCGCAGGGCGGGACGGGTGGGCACACCGGGACATCGCCGCCGCGTGGCCTGATCCCGCCCGGCCCGGAGCCGCCGCTCCCGGCCCAGCGGAACCCCGCTCCTGGCGTCGGCCCGGACCACCCGGGCGGCCCCCAAGGCCCGGCTGGCGCTACGCTGCGGATCATGCTCGTAGCCGCCGCCGTCTGCCCCAGCCCGCCGCTCCTCGTGCCGCAGCTCGCGGCCGGGGCCGCCGAGGAGCTGGCGGCCGCCCGTACCGCATGTTCCGACGCGCTCGCCGTGCTCGCCGCGTCCCGGCCCGACCTGCTGGTCGTGGTCGGGTCCGTCGTCCACGGACCGGGCGGCGGATACGACGAGGGCACCCAGGGTTCCTTCGCCCCCTTCGGGGTCGACCTGACCGTCACCCTCGGCAGCGCCGGCGCCCGCCCCACCGGAGAGGGCGCCCCCGGCCCGCTGCCGACTTCCCTGGCCGTCGGCGCCTGGCTGCTGGAGCGGGCCCGCTGGTCCGCCGCGCCCGTGGCCGGTGTCGCCGTCGCGGAGGGGCTCGAACCGGACGCCTGCGCCGCCCTCGGCACCGACCTCGGGGGTTCCGCCGACCGGGTGGCCATGCTGGTGCTCGGCGACGGCAGTGCCTGCCGCGCCCTCAAGGCCCCCGGCTACCTCGACGACCGCGCGGAGCCCTTCGACGCCGCCGCGGCCCGCGCGCTCGCCGCGGCGGACACCGCCGCGCTCGCCGCGATCGACCCCGCCCTGGCCCACGAGCTCCAGGCCGCCGGCCGTGCCCCCTGGCAGGTGCTGGCGGGTGCCGCGCGGGGTACCGGCCTGGACGGCCGGCTGCTGTACGAGGACGCCCCGTACGGCGTGGGCTACTTCGTCGCCGCCTGGTCGTAGGACCCGGGCGGGCCGCCGGTCCCGGCCCGCGTCGGCCGGACACGCGGAGAGGGGGCTCGGGCACTGCCCGAGCCCCCTCCTTCCGCGGTCGCGTGCCGTCAGGCGGCCGGCGGTGGCGGGGTCGGTCCGCCGCCAGGGGTGTCGTCGTGGTGCGCGATCTTGCCGATGGCGCCCTTCGCCTTGTCCGTGCCGCTCGTGATGTGGTCGCTGTACTTGCCCTTGGTCTTCGAATCCACGGCCTTGGCGACCTTGTCCAGCCCGTGTCCGATCCGGCCCTCGTGCTGCTGCGCGAGACCGCTGACCTTGTGACCGACCTTGTCCTTGGTCGGCCCGATCTTGGCCTTGAGATTGTCCAGCAGGCCCATGGGTCACCTTCCCCTTGGCGGTGGCTACGTACGGGCGCCCTCGCCGGCTCCGCTGTCCGCGGCGGTTCGCCGACGGGCTCCGCCGCCACGGCGGACTCGGCCCCGGACCCGTCCGCCACCGCGCTTCCGCGGCTGCTCCGGCCGGATTCCCGTCCTCACCCTCGCGGCGACGAAACCGACTGAAAACACCCATGTCTACTCCTCCAACGGTACTCGCGCGGGTGAAGTTCCGCCGCGGTCACGGTGCGTCGCCGACCACCCGCCCACCTGCCGTCCGTCCGCCGCGCCGGCCGGAAACCCGCCAGGGCCACGACCCCGGGGCAGGACCGCCACCTCACTCGTTCGGGTAGCCGTCGGAGGTTTGCGAGACTGGTGCGGTGAGAAGTGCAGCCCCCGCCCCGCGCGTCATCGCCGTCGTCGGTCCCACCGCGGCCGGAAAGTCCGATCTGGGCGTCGCCCTGGCCCGCCGTTACGGCGGCGAGGTCATCAACGCCGACTCCATGCAGCTCTACCGGGGGATGGACATCGGCACCGCCAAACTGACGACCGAGGAGCGCGGCGGCGTCCCGCACCACCTCCTCGACATCTGGGACGTCACCGAAACCGCCAGCGTCGCCGAGTACCAGCGGCTGGCCCGCGCCGAGATCGACCGCCTGCTGGCCGAGGGACGCACCCCGGTCCTGGTCGGCGGTTCCGGCCTGTACGTGCGCGGGGCCCTGGACGTGATGGAGTTCCCCGGCACCGATCCGGAGGTCCGGGCCCGGCTGGAGGAGGAGGCCGCCCTGCGCGGCCCCGGTGCCCTGCACGCCCGCCTCGCCGCCCTGGACCCGGCCGCCGCCGCCGCGATCCTGCCCGGCAACGGCCGGCGCATCGTCCGCGCGCTGGAGGTCATCGAGATCACCGGCAAGCCGTTCACCGCCAACCTGCCCGGTCACGAGTCGGTGTACGACTGCGTGCAGATCGGCGTGGACGTGGCCCGGCCGGAACTCGACGAGCGGATCGCCACCCGCGTGGACCGGATGTGGGAGGCCGGCCTCGTCGAGGAGGTCCGCACCCTGGAGGCGGCCGGACTGCGGGAGGGCGTCACCGCCTCCCGCGCCCTCGGCTACCAGCAGGTGCTGGCCGCGTTGGCGGGGGAGTGCACCGAGGAGGAGGCGCGCGCGGAGACCGTACGCGCCACCAAGCGCTTCGCGCGCCGTCAGGACTCCTGGTTCCGGCGCGACCCGCGGGTCCACTGGCTGAGCGGTGCCGCCGCCGACCGGCAGGAACTCTCCGGACTCGCGCAGTCGTTGGTCGAACGAGCGGTTACAGCCTGATCACGTGATGGCATCGGGACGCCCCGGGCGCCCGTCGCGGGGCCCGTGGCGTGCCATCATCAAATTCCGACGGTGCGGTCACCGGCGGTGAACGACGGCGAACGAAGTCCGAGTGGGGAGGGCGCGTGGCGATGGAGGCCGGCCCTCGCGACACTGGGCGGGACGATGCCGGGCAGGAAGCGGACCCCATGGTTCCCGACGGCCTGGGACTCCCCGCCGACCCCGCACGCCTGACCTCGGACGGCCCCGACGGGCCCGATGGCCCGGACCCCGCCGAAGAGGCCGGCGGCCCCGCCGTCGAGGTCGAGCTCCGTCCGCAGCGGCGCCTGCGGATCTGGCAGCTCGCCCCCATCGTGATGCTCGCCGCGGCCGGCTCGCTGATGTTCGCCTTCCCCCTCGCCTTCGAGTTCGGCGACGGCGGCGCCCTCGTCGCCATGCTCGGCCTGCTGATCAGCTCCTGCGCCGGCGGCTGGGGCATGATGGCCGCCCGCCGCGTCGGCTACACCTGGCCCGGCCTGCCCGCCCGCGGCTCCGGCATCCGCTCCGACTGGCGCGTGATCGCCCTCTACACGGTGATCGCCCTCACGGTCGTGGCCCTCGCGGTCTGGCGCGTCGCGCGCCTGCGGTAGTCCCGCGGTCCGCTCCGCACCGGAGCGGACCCCGCCGTTCCGCGAGCCTGCGGGAGGCCCGGCGCGGCAGGCGGAGACGCCCCGATTACGATGGGCCCGTGACCAGTCAGCGCAGCAGCCTCGCCTTCCTCAAGGGCCACGGGACCGAGAACGATTTCGTGATCATCCCCGACCCGGACAACGCGATCGACCTCCCCGCCGCCGCGGTGGCCAGGCTCTGCGACCGCCGGGCCGGCCTCGGCGCGGACGGCGTTCTCCACGTCGTGCGCTCCGCCGCCCACCCCGAGGCCGCGCACATGGCCGACGAGGCCGAGTGGTTCATGGACTACCGCAACAGCGACGGCTCCATCGCCGAGATGTGCGGCAACGGCGTGCGCGTCTTCGCCCGCTACCTCCACCACGCCGGCCACGTCGAACCCGGCGACCTGGCCGTCGCCACCCGCGGCGGCATCAAGAAGGTCCACCTCCACAAGGAGGAGTTCGTCAGCGTGACCATGGGCCGCGCCGTCCTCCCGGAGGGCGAGGTCTCGGTGTCCGTCGGCGACCGCAGCTGGCCGGCCACCAACGTCAACATGGGCAACCCGCACGCCGTCGCCTTCGTCGACAGCCTCGACGACGCCGGCGACCTGCTCAGCCCGCCCCCGTTCAGCCCCGCCGCCGCCTACCCCGACGGGGTCAACGTCGAGTTCGTCGTCGACCGCGGGCCCCGCCACGTGGCCATGCGCGTGCACGAACGCGGCTCCGGCGAGACCCGGTCCTGCGGCACCGGCGCCTGCGCGGTCGCCGTCGCCACCGCCCGGCGCGACGGCGCCGACCCCGCCGTCACCGGCGAATCCGTCACGTACACCGTGGACGTCCTGGGCGGTACGCTGATGATCACCGAGGACCCGGACGGAACGGTCCACAAGACCGGACCGGCCGTCATCGTCGCCGCCGGGGAGTTCGACCCCGACTGGCTCACCGAAACGGCTTTCGCCTGAAGATTCCCTCTCATGGGTGATCCGTTTCACGCTCAGCGAGAGCCGGACTCCGCCACGTGGTGGGGTCGGTAACATCAGACACCGGCCCTGAGGGCTCACCCCATGCCCACCGTCGCCGGTCGAAGCCGCCGGAGGTGCCCATGAGTGCAGAGGCCACGAACCCCGACGCCCGCCCTGAGCTCCGCAGACGCGGCCGCTCCAGGCTCGACCTGCGCAGGCTCGGGCGGGCCGCCCTGCTCGGTCCCGCGCCCCGGGACCGCCTCCCGGACGCCATCAGCCATGTCGCCGAGGCGCACCGGGCCCACTATCCCGACGCCGACCTCGGCGTGCTCCGCCGCGCCTACGTGCTCGCCGAGTCCTCCCACCGGGGCCAGATGCGCAAGAGCGGCGAACCGTACATCACGCACCCGCTCGCCGTCACCCTGATCCTCGCCGAACTCGGCGCCGAGACCACCACCTTGACGGCCTCCCTGCTGCACGACACCGTCGAGGACACCGAGGTGACCCTCGATCAGGTGCGCGCCGAATTCGGCGACGAGGTGTGCTTCATCGTCGACGGCGTCACCAAGGTGGAGAAGATCGACTACGGTGCCGCCGCCGAACCCGAGACCTTCCGCAAGATGCTCGTCGCCACCGGCAACGACGTCCGCGTGATGTCCATCAAACTCGCCGACCGCCTGCACAACATGCGCACCCTCGGCGTGATGCGCCCCGAGAAACAGGCCCGCATCGCCAAGGTCACCCGCGACGTCCTGATCCCGCTCGCCGAGCGGCTCGGCGTCCAGGCACTCAAGACCGAGCTCGAAGACCTCGTCTTCGCCATCCTCCACCCCGAGGAGTACGAGCACACCCGCGCCCTCATCGCCCGGCACACCGCCGAGGACGACCCGCTGCCCGCCGTCGCCGAAGCCGTCCGCGGTGTGCTCCGCGAAGCCGGCATCCAGGCCGAGGTCCTCATCCGGCCCCGGCACTTCGTCTCCGTCCACCGCATCTCCCTCAAACGCGGCGAACTGCGCGGCTCCGACTTCGGCCGACTGCTCGTCCTGGTCGGCGAGAACGCCGACTGCTACGCGACCCTCGGCGAACTCCACACCTGCTTCACCCCGGTGGTCTCGGAGTTCAAGGACTTCATCGCCGTCCCCAAGTTCAACCTCTACCAGTCCCTCCACACCGCCGTCGCCACCCCCGACGGCGAGGTCGCCGAGGTCATCGTCCGCACCCGCCAGATGCACCGGGTCGCCGAAGCCGGCGTGGTCGCCCTCGGCAACCCGTACGCCGTGGCCGAATCGGGCGCCGCAGGGGAGTCCGACGAGGAGCGCACCGACCCCACCCGGCCCGGCTGGCTCTCCCGGCTCCTGGACTGGCAGCAGTCCGCGCCCGATGCCGACACGTTCTGGAGCTCCCTGCGCGCCGAACTCGCCCAGGACCGCGAGATCACCGTGTTCCGGGCCGACGGCGGCGGCCGCCTCGGCCTGCCGGCCGGCGCCACCTGTATCGACGCGGCCTACGCCCAGCACGGCGAGGCCGCGCACGGCTGTATCGGCGCCCGGGTCAACGGGCGCCTCGCCTCCCTGGCCAGCCCGCTGGCCGACGGGGACACCGTGCAACTGCTGCTGGCCCAGGACGCCTCGTCCGGCCCGGCCGCCAGCTGGCTCGACCACGCCCGCACCCCGGCCGCCCGGATCGCCATCAGCAGCTGGCTGCAGTCCCATCCGGACGGGGCACGGACCGACCAGGCGGCCCCGCGGGCCCCGCTCTCCGTGGTCGGAGCCCGCGGCCACGGCGGGAACGCCGCCGCCGAACTGCCCGACGCGCCCGTCCGGCTGGCCGGCTGCTGCACCCCGGTACCCCCCGACGACGTCGCCGGCTTCGTCGTACGCGGCGGCGCCGTCACCGTGCACCGCGTGGAATGCCCCGCGGTCGGCCAGATGCGCTCCCTCGGCCGCACCTCGGTCGCCGTGCACTGGAAGGCCACCGCCGACTGCCGGGTCACGCTGGTCGCCGAATCGTTCGGCCGCCCGCACTTGCTCGCCGACCTCACCGAAGCGATCTCCCGGGCCGGCGCCGACATCGTCTCCGCCACCGTGGAACCCCCGAACGAACAGCGCGTCCGGCACCGCTACACCCTCCAGCTCCCCGACGCCACCGTCCTCCCCGCACTGATGCGCGCCATGCGCGACGTCCCCGGCGTCTACGACGTCGGCCGCGCCTGACCCCGCCCGCCCGGTGGGCGGGCCCGTCCGGCGGGGCCGGGGGCGGGCCCCGTTCGGGTGGTCCGGTGGGGGGACCGCCGCGCCGTCGCAGCACAGGGCGCGGGCACTGGTATCGCCTAGGGAATGCGCCTCACCGCCCCCCGCCTGGCCCCCCGCCTCCGAGCGGCACTGCTCGCCACCGCCTCGCTCACCCTCGTCGCCGCGGTGCTCCCCGCCCCCGAACCGCTCGGCATCGGCGACCCCCTCTTCCCCGAGCTGGGCAACCCCGGGTACGACGTCTTCGCCTACGACCTCTCCCTCACCTACAAGGACAACAAGTCGGCGCTCGACGCCGTCACCGTCATCGACGCCCGCACCCGGCAGCGGCTGGACCGGATCAACCTGGACTTCACCCACGGCAAGGTCGCCTCCGCCACGGTCAACGGGCTCCCGGCGGAGTTCGCGAGCGCCGGCGAGGACCTCGTGCTCACCCCGGACCGGCCGGTCCCCGCGGGCGCCCCCGTACGGATCGCCGTCCGGCACACCAGCGACCCGGGCGGCCGCGGCGACGGGGGCTGGGTACCCACCCAGGACGGGCTCGCCATGGCCAACCAGGCCGACGCCGCACACCGCGTCTTCCCCTGCAACGACCACCCCGCCGACAAGGCGTACTTCACCTTCCGCATCACCGCCCCGGCCGGCCTGACAGCCGTGGCCAACGGCCTGCCCCTCGCCGCGCCCCGGACCACCGGCAGCGGCAGCGCGGCCACCACCACCTGGACGTACCGCACCCTCCACCCGATGGCCACCGAACTCGCCCAGGTGTCCGTCGGCGACTCCGCCGTGGTCCGCCGCACCGGCCCGCACGGCCTGCCGCTGCGCGACGTGGTGCCCGCCGCAGACCGGGAGCGGCTCGAACCCTGGCTGAACAAGACCCCCCGCCACCTGGCCTGGATGGAGGAGCAGGTCGGCCACTACCCCTTCGAGACCTACGGCGTGCTGGTCGCCCACGCCTCCACCGGCTTCGAGCTGGAGACCCAGACCCTCTCCCTCTTCGAACGCGGACTGTTCACCCAGGGCGGCTACCCGGAGTGGTACGTCGAGGCCGTGATGGTCCACGAACTCGCCCACCAGTGGTTCGGCGACAGCGTCACCCCGCGCACCTGGTCCGACCTGTGGCTCAACGAGGGCCACGCCACCTGGTACGAGGCGCTCTACGCCGACCACCTCGGCGCGTACTCCCTGGAGCGGCGCATGCGCGAGGCGTACCAGCGCTCCGACCAGTGGCGCGCGGCCGGCGGCCCGCCGGCCGCCCCGCGGCTCCCCGAGCCCGGCCGGAAGATCAGCCTGTTCCGGCCGGTGGTCTACGACGGCTCCGCGCTCGTCCTCTACGCCCTGCGGCAGGAGGTCGGAACCGCCGTCTTCGAGCGGATCCAGCGCCGCTGGGTCTCCCTGCACGCGGACGGCGTGGCCGGCACCGCCGACTTCGTACGCCTGGCCTCGACGGAGGCCGGACGGGATCTCACGGCCTTCCTGCACCCCTGGCTGTACGGGAAGACCACCCCGTCGATGCCCGGCCACCCCGAGTGGGGCGGCCCGGCCGCGGAGGGAAAGACGGCGCCGAAAAGGGTGTGACTCGTGTGGAACGGGCATGTCACCATCGACAGGGCGGTACGGCCGCCCGGTGGCGGGAATCCCCCGCCGGTGTGACACGTTGTACCCCTACAGCGCGGCACCTGACCACAACGACGTAAGGATCCAATGACCTCCTCTTCTTCCCCTTCACAGGACGCACAGAGCTTTACCGGGAGCCTTCGGGCCGATGCCCTGATGGAAGAGGACGTCGCCTGGAGCCACGAGATCGACGGAGAGCGGGACGGCGAGCAGTTCGACCGCTCCGAGCGCGCGGCCCTGCGCCGTGTCGCGGGCCTCTCCACCGAGCTCGAGGACGTCACCGAGGTCGAGTACCGGCAGCTGCGACTGGAACGGGTCGTCCTCGTCGGCGTCTGGACCTCGGGAACCGTCCAGGACGCGGACAACTCCCTGGCCGAGCTCGCGGCCCTCGCCGAGACGGCGGGCGCCCTGGTGCTCGACGGCGTGATCCAGCGCCGCGACAAGCCCGACCCGGCCACCTTCATCGGCTCCGGCAAGGCCCGGGAGCTGCGCGACATCGTCGTCGAGACCGGCGCCGACACCGTCGTCTGCGACGGTGAGCTCAGCCCCGGCCAGCTGATCGCCCTCGAGGACGTGGTCAAGGTCAAGGTCATCGACCGGACCGCCCTGATCCTCGACATCTTCGCCCAGCACGCCAAGTCCCGCGAGGGCAAGGCGCAGGTCGCGCTCGCGCAGATGCAGTACATGCTGCCGCGGCTGCGAGGCTGGGGTCAGTCGCTGTCCCGCCAGATGGGCGGCGGCAAGGGCGGCGGCCTGGCCACCCGTGGTCCCGGTGAGACCAAGATCGAGACGGACCGGCGCCGGATCCGCGAGAAGATGGCGAAGATGCGCCGGGAGATCGCGGAGATGAAGACCGGCCGCGACCTCAAGCGGCAGGAGCGCAAGCGGAACAAGGTTCCGTCGGTCGCGATCGCCGGCTACACCAACGCGGGCAAGTCCTCGCTGCTCAACCGGCTCACCGGAGCCGGCGTGCTGGTGGAGAACGCCCTGTTCGCCACCCTCGACCCGACCGTGCGCCGGGCCGAGACGCCGAGCGGCCGGATCTACACCCTGGCCGACACCGTCGGCTTCGTCCGGCACCTGCCCCACCACCTCGTCGAGGCCTTCCGCTCCACGATGGAGGAGGTCGGCGACTCCGACCTCATCCTGCACATCGTGGACGGCTCGCACCCGGCGCCGGAGGAGCAGCTGGCGGCCGTGCGCGAGGTGATCCGCGAGGTCGGCGCGGTCGACGTGCCCGAGATCGTGGTGATCAACAAGGCGGACGCGGCGGACCCGCTGGTCCTCCAGCGGCTGCTGCGCATCGAGAAGCACTCCATCGCCGTCTCGGCCCGTACCGGCCACGGCATCGGCGAGCTCCTGGAGCTGATCGACACCGAGCTGCCCCGGCCCGCGGTCGAGGTGGAGGTGCTCGTCCCGTACACCCGGGGCGGCCTCGTCGCCCGGGCGCACGCCGAGGGCGAGGTGCTCTCGGAGGAGCACACCCCGGAGGGCACCCTGCTCAAGGCCCGCGTCCACCGGGAACTCGCCGCGGACCTCGCACCGTACGCACTGGTCACCCGCTGACGCGGACCCTGCGCCGACCAGCACTGCGCCCCCCGGGTTCGACCCGGGGGGCGCAGTGTCGTTCAGGAGCCGATCGCCGCCGCGGCTAGCGCTTGGCGGCGAACTTCTTGCTCACGGCATCGAAGATGCCCTTCGCGTCGGGACCGAGCCGCGGCCCCGCCAGCCAGGACGCCTTGGCCGGGCCGATCGAGGTGTTCGACACCAGCGCCGGCTTTCCGTCCGCGCCCGCCGCGACCCAGCCGCCGCCCGAGGAACCACCGGTCATGGTGCAGCCGATGCGGTACATCACGGGGTCGTTCTGGTTGAGCGACAGGCGGCCCGGCTTGTCGTTGCACTGGAAGGCGCGCTGCCCGTCGAACGGCGCCGCGGCCGGGTAGCCCGTCGCCGTCATCTTGGAGATCTTCGGGACGGCCGGGGCGTTGAACTCCACCGGCAGCGCCGAACCGACCGTCTCCTCCAGCGACTTCGTCGTCGTCCCCTTCTCCGGGGTCACGTGCAGCACCGCGAAGTCGTAGGGCGCGCCCGCGCCGCCGACCGGGCCGCCGGTGGCGATCCACTGGTTCGAGGTCTGCGCCCAGTCGCTCCACCACACTCCGTACGGGGCGACCTGCTCCCGGGTCTGCCCCTTGAGCTGCGCCGCCGACTTGCCCCCGTTGTTGTAGGAGGGGACGAAGGCGATGTTGCGGTACCAGCCGCCCTTGGCGCCCGCGTGCACGCAGTGGCCGGCCGTCCACACCATGTTCGACTTGCCCGGGTGCGCCGGGTCCTTCACCACGGTCGCCGAGCAGACCATCGAGCCCTCGGGACCGTCGAAGAAGACCTTGCCGGCCTCCGGGGCGTTCTTGTGGTACGTCGGGGCGACCGCCTTGGCGGTGACCGGGGCCGGAGTCGGGTCCGTCACGCCCTTGTCCTTGCCCAGGTCCGGGTCCGCGCCGGGCCGTTCGGGCTTCTGCGCGTCACGCATCCGGTCCGGGTCCCACAGGTCCTCGATGACGGGGTTCATGAAGTCCTCGGCCTCGCGCAGCCAGTCCTCCTTCTTCCAGTTCTTCCACTCACCCCCCTTCCACTTGTCCATGTCGAAGCCGCGTTCCTTCAGCTTGTCCTTGAGCCGGTCCGGGATCTGGATCCCGTCCGTGCCGGTGGGGTCGCTGGCCGCCACGGTCGGCTTGGCATCGCCGCCCGCCTGGTCTTCCTCCGGCCCGCAGGCCGCGGCGGTCAGCGAGAGGGCGGCCGCGCAGAGTACGGCGGTGACCGGTCGCATCGGTCGCATGTCGTCGAGTCCCCCATGTGGATGGATCAGTGTTCGGACGTGGAGTGCAACCCCCCACTATGCCGATGACGTTGGGGACGGCGCAGAGCGGGTCCGCGGTTCCGGCAAGGATCTTGACGCTACCCGTGATCTGCCGGAGTCACCGTCGTTGGTACGTACGGGGGAAGCGCGACAGCGCTGCTGTTCGACGATCCATCCTTCGACGAGCCGTGCACGCGGGAGGTGCGACAGAGGTGGCCGCCTTGACCGAACGGGCCGCGCCGCGGGAAGCCGCGGACGCCGGGACCGCCGTTCCTCCCGCGGCAGTTGACGATCGGGCAGGAGCACCCGAGGGCGCGACCGTGCAGGGCACGGCTGCGGCCGGCGAGGTCGTGGCGGCCCACGGCCCGGCGGGCGTCGCCCCCGAGGGCATCCTGCGCCGGCAGTCCCTGCGCGAGTCCGCGGCCCGGACCTACGCCCGGGCCCTGCCGATCGTCCCGGTACGGGCCCGCGGGCTCACCATCGAGGGTGCCGACGGGCGCCGCTACCTGGACTGCCTCTCCGGCGCGGGCACCCTGGCCCTCGGGCACAACCACCCGGTGGTGCTCGAAGCCGTCCGGGCGGTCCTCGACTCCGGAGCCCCGCTGCACGTCCTGGACCTGGCCACCCCCGTCAAGGACGCCTTCACCACCGAGCTGTTCGCCAACCTGCCGCCGGCGCTGGCCGCGCACGCCCGGATCCAGTTCTGCGGCCCGGCGGGCACCGACGCCGTCGAGGCGGCCCTCACGCTGGTCCGCGCCGCCACCGGACGCTCCGGGCTGCTCGCCTTCACCGGCGCCTACCACGGCATGACCGCCGGAGCCCTGGCCGCCTCCGGCGGAGCCCGCGACGGCCGGGTGACCCGGCTGCCCTTCCCGCGGGACCGTCACTGTCCGTTCGGCGTGGGCGGCCCCGAGGGCGCGGCCCTGGCCGCCCACTGGACCGAGAGCCTGCTCGACGACCCCAAGAGCGGGATCCCCCAGCCGGCCGGGATGATCCTCGAAGCCGTACAGGGCGAGGGCGGGGTGCTGCCCGCTCCCGACGACTGGCTGCGCCGGATGCGCGAGATCACCGCGGCGCGCGGCATCCCGCTGATCGCCGACGAGGTGCAGACCGGGGTCGGCCGCACCGGCGCCTTCTGGGGCGTGGACCACGCCGGCGTGGTCCCGGACGTGATGGTGCTGTCCAAGGCCATCGGCGGCAGCCTGCCGCTGGCCGTCGTCGTCTACCACGGCGACCTGGACGTCTGGCAGCCCGGCGCGCATGCCGGAACGTTCCGCGGCAACCAGCTCGCCATGGCGGCCGGCACCGCCACCCTCGCCTACGTCCGGCAGAACCGTCTCGCCGAACGCGCCGCCGCCCTGGGCGACCGCATGCTCGCCGCCCTGCGGGGCCTCGCCGCCGCCCACCCCTGCGTCGCCGAGGTCCGCGGTCGCGGCCTGATGATCGGCATCGAGTTCACCGACCCGGACACCCCGGGGAACGCCGCCGCCCCGGCGCTGGCCGCCGCCGTCCGCGAGCAGTGCCTGGCCCGGGGGCTGATCGTGGAGCTCGGCGGCCGCCACAGCGCGGTCGTACGGCTGCTGCCCCCGCTCACCCTGACCGACGAGCAGGCCACTGCGGTGCTGGACCGGCTCGCCGACGCCGTGGCCGCCGCCGAACGGGCCCGGCACCGCCGACTCATCCCAAGGAACCCGCAGTGACCTCCACTCCCGATCCGTTCCGCTCCACCGGCACCCCGCACGCGGGTCTCCCGCGCCAGAACGACGGCTCCCTCCCGGCCCGCACCGCCGCCCCCGCCGCGGTGTCCGCCCCGGTTGATCCGCTGGACCACCCCGACCCGGCCGTCGCGGCCGACGCGGCGGGGGTGGAGAACCTGCTCCGCTGCTGGGTCCGCGAGCGGGCCCTGCCCCGGCCCGCGGCGGACGCCCCGCTGCGGATCCCCCTGCCCGCCTCGGGGCTCGTCCTTCGCGTGCCCGTACGGCACTGGTCCGCGGCCGGATGGCACCGCTTCGGCCCCGCGCGGATCGACGGGGCCCCGGCCGCGGCCCCCGCCCTGGACGCGGTCACCACCGCGGCACTCCTGGTCCGCGAGGCCGGCACCGGCGTTCCGGCCGCCGCTCCCGCCGGCCCGCCCGCCCCCGCCGACCCGGTCCCGCCCGGTGCGGACCTGGTCGGCCGGGTCGCCGACTCCGTCCGCCGTACGGCCGTCTTCCTCGCCGAGCGCCGCGCCCGCCCCGAGCCGCCCGCCCCCGTCGCCCATGCCCCGTTCCTCGACGCCGAGCAGTCCCTGGTGCTGGGCCACCCCCTCCACCCGACCCCCAAGAGCCGGGAGGGACTCACCGAGAGCGAGGCCCGCCGCTACTCACCGGAGCTCCACGGCTCCTTCCCCCTCCACTGGGTGGCCATCGCCCCCTCCGTGCTCGCCACCGACTCCGCCTGGACCGAAGGCGGACGCGCCCTTCCCGCCGGACACCTGCTGGCCCGGCTGGCCCCCGGGCTCCCCCTGCCCGCCGGCACCACCGCCCTCCCGCTGCACCCCTGGCAGGCCCGCGAGGTGCTCCGGCGCCCGGCCGTCGCCGCCCTCCGGGACGCCGGACTGCTCCACGACCTCGGGGCGTACGGGGCCCCCTGGTACCCGACGTCCTCGGTCCGCACCGTCCACCGGCCCGGCAGCCCCGCGATGCTCAAGCTCTCCCTGGGCCTGCCGATCACCAATTCCCGCCGGGAGAACCTCCGCAAGGAACTGCACCGCGGGGTCGAGGTGCACCGGCTGCTCCGGACCGGCCTGGCCGACCAGTGGCAGGCCGCCCACCCCGGCTTCGACATCGTCCGCGATCCCGCCTGGGTCGGCGTGGACCTCCACGACGGCACCGGAGCAGGTACCCCGCTCCCCGGGCTCGACGCGGTCCTCCGACACAGCCCCTTCCGTTCCGGCGAGCAGGCCCTCTGCGTCGCCGGACTCACCGCGCCGCGGCCCTGGCCCGGTCGGAGCACCCTGCGCTCCCGGCTGGCCGGGACCGTCTCCCGGCTCGCCGCGCGCACCGGCCGCCCCACCCCGGCCGTCGCCGCCGAATGGTTCCTCCGCTACCTCGACCACGTGGTCCTGCCCGTCCTCGGGCTCGACGCGCTCGCCGGCATCGCCCTGGAGGCGCACCAGCAGAACACCCTGGTCCTGCTCGACGCCGAGGGCTGGCCCGTCGGCGGCCGCTACCGCGACAACCAGGGCTACTACTTCCGCGAGTCCCACCGCGCGGCCCTCGACGCCCGGCTGCCCGGCATCGGCACCACCAGCGACACCTTCGTCTCCGACGCCGTCACCGACGAGCGCTTCGCCTACTACCTGGGCATCAACAACGTGCTCGGCCTGGTCGGCGCCCTGGGCTCGCAGGGACTCGCCGACGAGCGCGTCCTGCTCGCCGCGTTCCGCGGCTTCCTCGGCAAGGCCGCCGGCCTCGGCCCGCTCCCCGCCCTGCTGCTCGACTCGTCCACCCTGCGGTGCAAGGCCAACCTGCTCACCCGGGTGGGCGGCCTCGACGAGCTGGTCGGGCCGGTCGACACCCAGTCCGTCTACGTCACCATCCCCAATCCCCTCCACGGGTGACCGCCATGACCTCGATCCACATCCAGCCCGACACCGCACCGGGCACGGCCACCACGCCGGGCACCTCCGTCGCCCTGGACACGGCTGTCGCCCCGGGCAGGGGCGTCGCCCCGGGCACGGCCGTCCCGCCGGGCACCGTTCCGGCCCAGGCCCGGCGGCTCGACCCCGGCCTGCTGCCCCGGCTCGCCGAGGCCGACCTCCTCGACAGCCCCGCCGGCTGGGGCCCCGCCACCACCCGCGCGGGCCTGTTCCGGCTGGAACCCGTCCGCCCCGCCCGTGACCGGACCCTGATCACCCGCTGGATGAACGACCCCGAGGTGGCCGCCTTCTGGGGGCTGAACGGCCCCGGCGCGCTGACCGACGCCCATCTCGGCGCCCAGCTGGCCGGGGACGGCCACAGCATCCCCTGCCTGGGCCTGCTCGACGGCACCCCCATGAGCTACTGGGAGATCTACCGCGCCGATCTCGACCCGCTCGCCGCGCACTACCCGGCCCACCCCCACGACACCGGGATCCACGTGCTGATCGGCGAGGCCGCCGACCGGGGACGCGGGCTGGGCACCGTCCTGCTGCGGGCCGTCGCCGACCTGATCCTCGACCACCGTCCCCGCTGCACCCGGGTCCTCGCCGAACCCGACCTCCGCAACACGCCCTCGGTGACCGCTTTCCTCAACGCCGGTTTCCGTCTGGCCGAAGAGATCGACCTGCCCGACAAGCGCGCCGCCCTGATGATCCGTGACCGCGCCCTGCGCACGCTGCTCTGACCACCGGTGTCGGTGGAGCCGCGTAGGGTTGTCAGTGCTATGACGAAGCCCTCCCTCCCCGACCTGCTGCACGCCGCCGTCACCGCCGTGGGCGGCACGGAGCGCCCCGGCCAGGTGGCCATGGCCGAAGCCGTGGCCGAAGCGATCGACGAGAACGCGCACCGGCTGATCCAGGCCGGCACCGGCACCGGAAAGTCCCTCGGCTACCTGGTGCCGGCCCTCGCGCACGGCGAGCGCGTGGTGGTCGCCACGGCCACCCTGGCCCTCCAGCGCCAGCTGGTCGAGCGGGACCTGCCGCGCACCGTCGAGGCGCTGCACCCGCAGCTGCGCCGCCGGCCGCAGTTCGCCATGCTCAAGGGCCGCTCCAACTACCTGTGCCTGCACCGGCTGCACGAGGGCGCCCCGCAGGACGAGGAGGAGGGCCTCTTCGACCAGTTCGAGGCGGCCGCCCCCAGCAGCAAGCTCGGCCAGGACCTGCTGCGGCTGCGCGACTGGGCGGACGAGACGGAGACCGGCGACCGCGACGACCTCACCCCGGGCGTCTCCGACCGGGCCTGGTCCCAGGTCTCGGTCTCCTCCCGGGAGTGCCTGGGCGCGACCAAGTGCCCGTACGGAGCCGAATGCTTCGCCGAGGCGGCCCGGGAGCGGGCCAAGCTCGCGGACGTCGTGGTCACCAATCACGCGCTGCTCGCCATCGACGCCATCGAGGGCGCCCCGGTGCTCCCGCAGCACGAGGTGCTGATCGTGGACGAGGCCCACGAACTGGTCTCCCGGGTGACCGGCGTGGCCACCGGCGAGCTCACCCCGGGGCAGGTCAACCGGGCGGTGAAGCGCGCCGCCAAGCTGGTCGACGAGAAGTCCGCGGACTCCCTGCAGACCGCCGCCGAGTCCTTCGAGCGGATCATGGAGCTGGCCCTGCCGGGCCGGCTGGAGACCGTCCCGGAGGACCTGGGCTACGCGCTGCTCTCGCTGCGGGACGCGGCCCGCGAGGTGATCACGCGGATCGGCGCGACCCGCGACAAGTCGCTGGCCGACGAGGACGCCGTCCGCAAGCAGGCGCTGGCATCCGTGGAGAACATCCACGCGGTGGCAGAGCGGATCACCCTCGGCTCCGAGTACGACGTGGTCTGGTACGAGCGGCACGAGCCCCGCGGCGGAGCCGCTTATCGGCACAGCGGAGCGACGCTCAGGGTGGCTCCGCTGTCGGTGTCCGGGCTGCTGCGGGAGAAGCTGTTCGAGGACCGCTCGGTGGTGCTCACCTCGGCCACGCTCAAGCTGGGCGGGGACTTCAACGGGGTCGCCGCCTCGCTGGGCCTGTCCCCGGAGGGCGTGGCAGGGGAGGACGTCCCGCCCTGGAAGGGCCTGGACGTCGGCTCGCCGTTCGACTACCCGAAGCAGGGCATCCTCTACGTCGCCAAGCACCTGGCCACGCCCGGCCGCGAGGGCACCCGCGGCGACATGATGGACGAGCTGGCCGAGCTCATCGAGGCGGCCGGCGGCCGCACCCTGGGCCTGTTCTCCTCCATGCGCGGCGCCAAGGCGGCCGCGGAGGAACTGCGGACCCGGCTCGACCAGCCGATCCTCCTCCAGGGCGAGGAGACCCTCGGCGAGCTGATCAAGAACTTCGCGGCAGACCCCCGGACCTGCCTGTTCGGCACCCTGTCGTTGTGGCAGGGAGTGGACGTGCCCGGTCCCAGCTGCCAGCTGGTGATCATGGACCGGATCCCCTTCCCGCGTCCGGACGACCCGCTGATGAGCGCCCGGCAGAAGTCGGTCGAGGAGCACGGAGGGAACGGCTTCATGGCCGTGGCCGCCACGCACGCGGCCCTGCTGATGGCGCAGGGCGCGGGTCGGCTGGTGCGGGCTTCCGGGGACCGGGGCGTGGTGGCGGTGCTGGACCCGCGGCTGGCCACGGCCCGCTACGGCAGCTTCCTGAAGGCCTCGCTGCCGGACTTCTGGTACACCACGGACCGCAACCAGGTCCGCCGCTCCCTGGCGGCGATCGACGCTGCCGCGCAGGCCGAGGGGAAGTAGGTACGCGGGCACGCCAAGAACCCCGGGACCGGCGCAGTGGGTCCCGGGGTTCGCCAGGGGCGGCGGGGTGTCAGATCCGTCGCAGGACGGCGACGACCTTGCCGAGGATGGTCGCCTCGTCGCCGGGGATGGGCTGGTAGGCGGAGTTGTGCGGGAGCAGCCAGACGTGGCCGTCCTCGCGCTTGAAGCGCTTGACCGTGGCCTCGCCGTCGAGCATGGCGGCCACGATGTCCCCGTTCTCCGCGACGGGCTGGCGGCGGACCGTGACCCAGTCGCCGTCACAGATGGCGGCCTCGATCATCGAGTCGCCGACGACCTTCAGCACGAAGAGCTCGCCGTCGCCGACCAGCTGCCGGGGGAGGGGGAACACGTCCTCGACGGACTCTTCGGCGAGGATCGGGCCGCCGGCGGCGATCCGGCCGACCAGCGGCACGTACGAGGCGGCGGGCTTGCCGGTGGTGTCCGTGGGCTGCGAGCTGGGCTGGTCCGAGCCGCGGACCTCGTAGGCCCTGGGGCGGTGCGGGTCGCGCCGCAGGAAGCCCTTCCGTTCCAGGGCCATCAGCTGGTGCGCCACGGACGAGGTGCTGGACAGGCCCACCGCCTGGCCGATCTCCCGCATCGACGGCGGGTAGCCGCGGCGCTGCACCGAGTCACGGATGACCTCGATGACCCTCCGCTGCCGGTCGGTGAGTCCGGAGCTGTCAGCGCGGATCCCGGGAGGTCGTCCGGGCAGCGAGCGCGCGGGGCGTACGGAGGCCTCCCCGTCGGGATTCAGGCTTGCGTCAGTCATGGCATGCACCGGCTCGACTCGGCTCTGGGAGCGGTTCTGGGCAGTGATGGTGGCACTGTCTGCGGTGGTGGTCACGTCGGCGGCCCCTCTCGAACGGAATGTTCTCCCCTGGCTGGACAACGGTAGTTGCTTTCGAAAGGTTGCGCCAAACACACGTTCGAGTGAAAAATCGCAGATTGCTCTACGTGACGACCGTAAGAGGTGTATGGGCCGGATTTCGGACGCCCATGTCGTGCCGGTGTCCGGGGTGGCCGGCGGTCCGGATGCCGAACGGGGGTTCGGTCCGGCACCGCACCCTTACGGTACCCTTCCCGGTCGGACGGCCACCGTCCGGGCTCGCCCAGTCTGGCAGCCCCGGGCCCCGAAACCGGGCATTCCGTGGCGCGACACGCGGTAGGGCCCCCAGTCCTGCGAAACACAAGATCTAGTGGTTGGATGGGCGAAGTCACCCAGCAGTTGTGCTCCCGGTGGCCTCTGAGGCTCCCGGGATCGCATATGCTTGTGGCTGCTTCAGGAGCCCCCACGACAGCCGTCGCGCTGTCGGATCAGGCCGTCCTGGGCCATTCAGTCGTGCCATGAGGGAGGGTGGGAGAACCGTGCATTGCCCCTTCTGCAGGCACCCCGACAGCCGCGTCGTCGACAGCCGCACCACGGATGACGGCACGTCGATCCGCCGTCGCCGTCAGTGTCCGGACTGCTCCCGCCGATTCACCACGGTGGAGACCGCGTCACTGATGGTGGTCAAGCGAAGCGGAGTCACGGAACCCTTCAGCCGTACCAAGGTCATCTCCGGCGTGCGCAAGGCGTGCCAGGGGAGGCCCGTCACGGAGGACGCCCTCGCAAAGCTCGGCCAGCGGGTCGAGGAGTGCGTGCGCGCCACCGGCAGCGCCGAGCTGACCACCCACGACGTGGGCCTGGCCATCCTCGGCCCCCTGCAGGAGCTCGACCTCGTCGCGTACCTGCGCTTCGCGTCCGTATACCGAGCGTTCGACACGCTGGAAGACTTCGAGGCCGCCATCGCCGAACTCCGGCAGCGGCCTCCCGGCGGCAGGCCCGCCGGGGCCGGTCCGGTCCCCGCGCCCGCCTCCGCCGCCGACTGACCGGGCGGCCGCACAGCGGCCCGTCAGTCCGCACACAGAGCCATACGAAGATCAAGTCAGACCGTGCCACGGAATATTGCTGGCACATCAGGGCGTTTTTGCCCGCATATGGGAGGCGGCAGCATGACAGAGACGGCGAGCGGCCCGGCACGCGGTTCCCGCGCGAAGGGTGCCAAGTCGGCGGGCAAGGGCGGCCTGCGCATCGAGCGCATCCACACCACCCCCGGCGTGCACCCGTACGACGAGGTCGTCTGGGAACGCCGTGACGTCGTCATGACCAACTGGCGCGACGGCTCGGT
This sequence comes from Streptomyces sp. NPDC043853, assembly GCF_056436025.1. Taxonomy (NCBI): domain Bacteria; kingdom Bacillati; phylum Actinomycetota; class Actinomycetes; order Kitasatosporales; family Streptomycetaceae; genus Streptomyces; species Streptomyces sp. NPDC043853. The sequence continues at coordinate 1,186,599 of NZ_JBWKDJ010000001.1, read as the reverse complement.
CAACTTCGAGCAGCGCGGCGTCGAGTTCCCCGACTTCTGGTCGGTGAACGCGGTCAACATCGTCACCAGCAAGTACTTCCGCGGCGCGGTCGGCACCCCGCAGCGCGAGACCGGTCTGAAGCAGCTCATCGACCGGATCGTGAAGACCTACACCAAGGCCGGCGAGGAGTACGGGTACTTCTCCACGCCCGCCGACGCGGAGATCTTCGAGCACGAGCTCACCTACGCCCTGCTGCACCAGATCTTCAGCTTCAACTCCCCGGTGTGGTTCAACGTCGGCACGCCGCAGCCGCAGCAGGTCTCCGCCTGCTTCATCCTGTCCGTCGACGACTCCATGGAGTCGATCCTCGACTGGTACAAGGAAGAGGGCATGATCTTCAAGGGCGGCTCCGGTGCCGGCCTGAACCTCTCCCGCATCCGCTCCTCCAAGGAGCTCCTCTCCTCCGGCGGCAACGCCTCCGGCCCGGTCTCCTTCATGCGCGGCGCCGACGCGTCGGCAGGAACGATCAAGTCGGGCGGTGCCACCCGCCGCGCGGCCAAGATGGTCGTGCTCGACGTGGACCACCCGGACGTCGAGGACTTCATCGCCACCAAGGTGAAGGAGGAGGAGAAGATCCGCGCCCTGCGCGACGCGGGCTTCGACATGGACCTGGGCGGCGACGACATCACGTCCGTCCAGTACCAGAACGCCAACAACTCGGTGCGCGTGAACGACGAGTTCATGACGGCCGTGGAGAACGGCACCGAGTTCGGCCTGCGTGCCCGCATGACCGGTGAGGTCATCGAGAAGGTCGACGCCAAGGCGCTGTTCCGCAAGCTCGCCGAGGCCGCGTGGGCCTGTGCCGACCCGGGCATCCAGTACGACGGTGTGATCAACAACTGGCACACCTGCCCCGAGTCCGGCCGCATCACCGCGTCCAACCCGTGCAGCGAGTACATGCACCTGGACAACACGTCCTGCAACCTCGCCTCGCTGAACCTGATGAAGTTCCTCAAGGACGACGGCAAGGGCAACCAGTCCTTCGAGGTCGAGCGCTTCGCCAAGGTCGTCGAGCTCGTCATCACCGCGATGGACATCTCCATCTGCTTCGCGGACTTCCCGACCCAGAAGATCGGCGAGAACACCCGCGCCTTCCGCCAGCTGGGCATCGGCTACGCCAACCTCGGCGCCCTGCTGATGGCCACCGGCCACGCGTACGACTCCGACGGCGGCCGCACCCTCGCCGCCTCCATCACCTCGCTGATGACCGGCACCGCGTACAAGCGCTCCGCCGAGCTGGCCGGCGTCGTCGGCCCATACGACGGCTACGCCCGCAACGCCGAGCCGCACAAGCGCGTCATGAAGCAGCACGCCGACGCCAACGCCGTCGCCCCGCGCACCGACGACCTGGACACCCCCGTCTGGGCCGCGGCCACCGAGGCCTGGCAGGACGTCATCCGCCTGGGCGAGAAGAACGGCTTCCGCAACGCGCAGGCCTCCGTCCTCGCCCCGACCGGCACCATCGGTCTGGCGATGTCCTGCGACACCACCGGTGTCGAGCCGGACCTGGCCCTGGTCAAGTTCAAGAAGCTCGTCGGCGGCGGCTCGATGCAGATCGTCAACGGCACCGTCCCGCAGGCCCTGCGCCGCCTGGGCTACCAGGAGGAGCAGATCGAGGCGATCGTCGCCCACATCGCCGAGCACGGCAACGTGGTCGACGCCCCCGGCCTGAAGACCGAGCACTACGAGGTCTTCGACTGCGCGATGGGCGAGCGCTCCATCTCCCCGATGGGCCACGTCCGCATGATGGCCGCGATCCAGCCGTGGATCTCCGGCGCCATCTCCAAGACGGTGAACATGCCGGAGTCGGCGACCGTCGAGGAGGTCGAGGAGATCTACTTCGAGGCCTGGAAGCTCGGCGTCAAGGCCCTCGCGATCTACCGCGACAACTGCAAGGTCGGCCAGCCGCTCTCCGCCAAGAAGAAGGAGGACGAGAAGGCCGAGGTCACCGCCAAGGCGGAGGACACCATCCGCACCGCGGTGGAGAAGGTCGTCGAGTACCGCCCGGTCCGCAAGCGCCTCCCCAAGGGCCGCCCGGGCATCACCACCTCCTTCACGGTCGGCGGCGCCGAGGGCTACATGACCGCCAACTCCTACCCGGACGACGGCCTGGGCGAGGTCTTCCTGAAGATGTCGAAGCAGGGCTCCACCCTCGCGGGCATGATGGACGCCTTCTCCATCGCCGTCTCGGTCGGCCTGCAGTACGGCGTCCCGCTGGAGACCTACGTCTCGAAGTTCACCAACATGCGCTTCGAGCCGGCCGGCATGACGGACGACCCGGACGTGCGGATGGCGCAGTCGATCGTCGACTACATCTTCCGCCGCCTGGCCCTGGACTTCCTGCCGTTCGAGACCCGCTCGGCGCTCGGCATCCACACCGCCGAGGAGCGCCAGCGCCACCTGGAGACCGGTTCCTACGAGCCGCTCGAGGAGGAGCTCGACACCGAGTCCCTGGCCCAGTCCGCCCCGCTGGCCGCCGTTCCGGCCGTCCCGGTGGTGGAGGTCCCGGCCCCGAAGAAGGTGGCCCACACCAACGCGGAACTGGTGGAAATGCAGCTCGGCGTCTCGGCCGACGCCCCGCTCTGCTTCTCCTGCGGTACGAAGATGCAGCGCGCCGGCTCCTGCTACATCTGCGAGGGCTGCGGCTCGACCAGCGGCTGCAGCTGAGCCTGACCGATAGATGACCCGAAGGGGACCGGCCTCGGCCGGTCCCCTTCGGCGTCATTCGGCCTGCCCGCCTGGGAAAGCAGCAGGTGAGACGGGGCTACCCCTGGGTAATGATCACGGGTTAGGCTCACCGGCGCGCAGGGGGCGCGTACATGAGGGTGGGGGGCACATGGCCGAGAACGTGGCAGTGGCGGACAAGGGCATGAGCGCGCCGGCGCAGGTGATCGCGGCCGTGGTGCTGGTCGGGGGCCTCTCGGCCGGAGCCTGGGCGATGCAGGCGGCCGATCGGAAGGAGGCCGAGGGGCCGGCCCGGTGCTCCGTCTCCACGGACGTGCTGCCCGCGCAGTACGCCTCCGGGGCCCGGCTGTGCGAGGCGCTGAACCGGCCGGACCTGCCGGTGCTCCTCGGCACCCCGGAGGACCGGGTGAGGTCCGCGAGCGGCAGAGGCGACTGGCAGACCTTCGGCAGCGGCACCAAGAGGGCAGCGCCGGAGGCGACCGTGGAGACCGAGAAGCACCACGTGGAGATCGGGGTGGACTACGACCTCCGGGTCGAGTCGGCCGCGCTCCTGGGCTCGGAGGTACAGAAGCAGACGGTCCTGGGGCGCCCCGCGGTCTTCTACTCCAGCCAGACCCTCGCCATCGGCTTCAATCTCGGCGGAAGCGGCAAGGCCACCTCGGGCCGCGGTCCCATGGCCCGTTCCCTGGCGGTGGCCAGGGACGCGAAGGACGGCGGCGGCTTCTACGAGGTGGTCATCTGGCGGCAGAGCGGCAGCCTGATGCCCGATGACACGACGCTGCTCGCCGTGGCGGAGAAGGTGCTGCCGACGCTCCCGGGCTGGCAGAACGGCTGACACCGCGGCGTCATCGCTCCTTCCCCGCTCCTTCCCCGCTCAGTTCTCCTGCATGACGGACAGGACGTTGCCGGCCGGGTCGGTGAACCAGGCGATGGCCGCCGGGCCGCCCTCGGGGCCGCCCCGGGTGATGCCCTTCCCGTCGGCCTCGAACTCCGGGTAGCGCTCGAGGGAGATTCCGCGGGCGGTGAGTTCGTCGACGGCCGCGTCGATGTCCGGGACGGAGAAGTTGAGGACGGTGAACGTCGCCGGGGTGTGCCCGTCCTTCGGGTAGACGAAGACGGGGCGGTCGCCGGAGAGGTGCAGCAGCAGGGCGCCCATCGACTCCTCCGTCACGCGCAGCCCCAGGGTCTCGCCGTAGAACTGCTTCGCCGCCTGGATGTCGTCCACGGCGAAACTGCTGAACGCCTCGGTGTTCCCGAACATGGGTGGTTCCCTTCTCTGGCGGGTCGGCCTGTGCGCGGGGTGCGGGGAGGCCCCTGCCATGACACATCCGGGAGCCGCCGCCCGCGGCGAGCGACGCGGCCATGTCGTACGCGGGCGGCGAGGATCACTCGTCCGGGCCGGTGCGGGGACCGTAGGCGATCATTGTCCGAGCGCGATCTGCACGATCTCGTGATCGGCATGATCCGCACGATCAGGACGTACGGCGGGGAGACGGGGGAGCCATGTGGAGCGGTGACGAACTGGACCTGGACGCGTACCTGGCGCGGACCGGGTACGAGGGGCCACTCGCCCCGGACCTGGAGACCTTGCGGGGGGTGCACCGGGCCCACGCGCGGTCGATCGTCTTCGAGAGTCTGGACGTGCTGCTCGGCCGTCCGGTCGAGCTGGACCTCAAGAGCCTCCAGGACAAGCTGGTGCACGGCGGCCGAGGCGGCTACTGCTACGAGCAGAACTCGCTGCTCGCCGCGGCCCTGGAGCGGATCGGCTTCGAGGTCACCGGGCGCGCCGCCCGCAACCGCACCCGCGGCGCCCTGATGCCCGTCACCCACGCCCTCCTCGTGGTCACGCTCGAAGGCGAGCCCTGGCTGTGCGACGTGGGCTTCGGCCACCAGGGCCCGCTGGAGCCCGTCCCGCTGGCCCGTCCCGGCGCCGAGGTCCGGCAGGGGGAGTGGACGTACCGGGTCCGCGAGGAGGAGGACGGCATCCTCGCCCTGTCCTTCCTGCGCGAGGGGGAGTGGCGTGACCTGTACGCCTTCTCCCCGCAGCGCATGTACCCGGTGGACTACGTCCTGATGAACCACTACAGCTCCTCGCACCCCCGGGCGGCCTTCACCCGGGAGCTGATCGTCCAGCGGGCCGCCGAGTCGGCCCGGACGGCGCTGATCGGCGACCGGCTGACCGTCGTGCCGGCCGGTGGCCGGGGCCCGGCCGAGCGCCGCACGGTGCCGGCCGGGGAGCTGTTCGCCCTGCTCGACCGGGAGTTCGGGATCCGGCTCTCCGATCGGGACGGGGTGGAAGTCCTGCGGAGGTACCCCGCCGAGAACTGACCCAGGCAGGCCCGGGGCCCGTACGATGGCCCGGTGCTGGTCAAGTGGATTCGCTGCACGGTGACGGATCGACGGGGGTTCGAGCGCGGGCAGCGGAAATGGGCCGGGCTGCCCGGCGAGCCGGGATTCAGGGGGCAGGGCGGTGGCTGGAGCCGGGGGAGTCAGGGCGTCGCGCACGTTTTCGCGTTCTGGGAGAGCCGGGCCTTCTACGACTCCTTCATGGCCCGCTCGTACGACCGGCTGGCGGCCGCGCAGAACGGCACCTACACCGGTCTGCGCAGCGCGCTCTTCGACCACCGCTTCGACGTGAAGACCGGTTTCGAGCCGCGCTTCACCGATGCCGACGTGATCCGGGTCGCGCACACCCGGGTCCGCGAGGGCCGGGTGGACCACTTCGCGCTGATGCAGGAGAAGGTGTGGAACCCGGCCATGGCAGGGTCCCCGGGCATGGTGCGTGGCCTGTTCGGGGAGGCGCCGGGGCGCGAGTTCCTGGTGCTGTCCATGTGGAAGTCGGCGGCCGAGCACGGCAAGTACCGGCAGGAAAGGGTCGAACGGCTGTCGCTGCGCGCGCAGACCGAAGCCGACGTCGAGGCGCTCACCGGGGACGTGGTCGATCTGGAGCCGTCCTGGACGGTCTGACCGGCCCCGCGTCCGACGGGCTGCCGCTGCGTCCGGTGGCCCCGGTGCGTCCGATGGTCCTACCGGCCCTCGGCGCGCTGCGTTCGTCCTCGCCGGGGTGTTCGAACTAGGGTCGAGGAATGGCACGCCCACAGCGCATCGTCCTCCTCCGGCACGGGGAATCGGAGGGCAACACCGATGACTCGGTGTACGAGCGCGAACCCGACCACGCCCTGCGCATGACCCGTAAGGGCCACCGGCAGGCGGTCGAGGCGGGCGAACGGCTGCGCGCGCTCTTCGGCGAGGAGCAGATCAGCGCGTACGTCTCCCCGTACCGGCGCACCCTGCAGACCTTCCGGGAGCTGCGGCTGGATCCCGGCCGGGTGCGGATACGCGAGGAACCGCGGCTGCGCGAGCAGGACTGGGGGAACTGGCAGGACCGGAACGACGTACGCGAGCAGAAGGCGAAGCGGGACGCCTACGGGCACTTCTTCTACCGTTTCGCGCAAGGGGAGTCCGGAGCCGACGTGTACGACCGGGTGGGCTCCTTCCTGGAGAGCCTGCACCGCAGCTTCGAGCAGCCCGACCACCCGCCGAACGTGCTCCTGGTGACGCACGGGCTGACCATGCGGCTGTTCTGCATGCGCTGGTTCCACTGGTCCGTCGCCGAGTTCGAATGCCTGTCGAACCCGGGCAACGGCGAGTACCGGATCCTGCAGCTGGGGGCGGACGGGCGCTACCGCCTGGACCGCCCGTTCGAGCGGTGGACCACGCCCGAGTCCTACGACCTGGACGACCGAGCCGACTAGAGTGACCCGCGATGACGACCCCTGACTCCCCTTCCGACGTACCCGCCCCGGCCGGCCTGCCCGCTCCTTCCGGCCTTCCCACCGCCCCGCTCGCCGCCGCCCCGCTCGCCGCCGACCCGCGCTACGCCAGGGCGCTGGCGAGCCTGCGCGCCCTGGCGGTCGGGGACGCCCTGGGCTCCCAGTTCTTCGTTCCCGCGAACTACCCGCTGCTCAAGCGGCGCGAGCTGCCGCCGGGCCCCTGGCAGTGGACCGACGACACGGAAATGGCCTGCTCCGTGGCCGCCGTGCTGGCCGGACACGGCCGGATCGACCAGGACGCGCTGGCCACGTCCTTCGCCGTCCACCACGACTTCGACCGGGGCTACGGACCGGCCGTGAACCGGATGCTGCGGCTGATCCGGGAGGGCGGGGACTGGCGCACGCTGGCAGCCGAACTGTTCAACGGGCAGGGCTCGTGGGGCAATGGAGCGGCCATGCGGATCGCACCGCTGGGCGCCTGGTACGCCGACGACCCCGAGCAGGCCACGCACCAGGCGGAGATCTCCGCGTACACCACGCACCAGCACCGGGAGGCGGTGTGCGGGGCGATGGCAGTGGCCGCGGCCGCCGCCCTGGCGGCGGACCCGGCGGGAGCGCCCGCCCCGGCCGACCTGCTGGACGGGGTGATCGCGCTGGTGCCGCGCAGCGCGGTGGGCGCCGGGCTGCGCCGGGCGAAGGACATGCTGGACTACGGCGACGCGACCACGGTGGCGGCGGTGCTGGGCTGCGGGCGCCGGACCAGCGCGCACGACACCGTGCCCTTCGCGCTGTGGTCGGCGGCCCGGTCGCTGGACGACTTCGAGCAGGCCTTCTGGACCACCGCCCAGGCCGGCGGGGACGTGGACACCACCTGCGCCATCGTGGGCGGGGTGCTCGGGGCCCGGGGTGCGGACGTGGTCCCGGACAGCTGGCTGTCCCGGACCGAGGCGCTGCCGGACTGGCTGCCGCAGACGGCGGGCTGAACCGGTCCGGACCCCGCCCCGGTCGTGCCGTTCTCGGCCTCCGATTGTCACGGTCCTGCCACACCGCGCTCCCCGGTGGGAGGGAACCGCACGTCATAGGCCTACCCTGACCGCTTCGCCGCCTGGCCGGAGGACGGGGTGGCCCGACAGGGAGGACACCGATGCCGGAACAGCGCGACGACGGGGCGACGGAGGACGGCCCGGCGGGCGGGACCGCCGAGGAGCGGATCCCCGAGGACCGGGCCGGCCGGGCGGACCGGCAGCCCCACCCGGCATGGCGCACCCCTCAGCAGCGGGCCGGGGCCGACGGGGGCAAGGGAGGCGGCCCCGTTGCCCCCTCCGGCCCTGTCGGCCCCTCCGGCCCTGCCAGCCCCTCCGGCCCTGCCAGCCCTTCCGGCCCCGCCGACCGCCCCCGGCCCGGCGGCCAGGCCCACCCCGCGCACGCCGGATGGGCCGCCCCGGCGGGGGTCCGGCCCGCGCGGCCCGGATGGGCCACCCTGATCCGCCCCGCCGACCCCGCCCCCGTCCGCCCGGCCACCCTCTGGGGCGTCCTCGGCACCGCCGTCGCCGCCGCCCTGCTGCTCGGCGACGGGCTCGGCATCGGGCTGCTGATCACCGCGCTCCCGGCCGCGTTCGCCGCGTACGCCGCCGCCCGTACCGCCGGCCGCAAGGCCCGCCCGTGGGCCGTGGCTTGGGCGCTGGGCTGCCTCGCCCTGCTCGCCGTACCCGCGCTGCGCGACGCCGGCTGGCCGTCCGTCCTGGCCGTCTTCGCGGCCGTCGGCCTCGGCGCGCTCGCCCTCCACGGCAGCCGGACCTGGCCGGGGATGCTGCTCAGCCCGCTCGGCTTCTTCGATGCCGCGCCCGCCGGGCTCGCCTGGGCGTGGCAGGGCGTCCGGGGCCTCGGCAGCGGGACCCGGGACCGCTGGTGGCCGCTGGTCCGGGCCGCGGCGGTGGCGGTGGTGCTGCTCGTCCTGTTCGGTGCCCTGTTCGCCTCGGCCGATGCCGCGTTCGCCGATCTGGTGGGCGGGCTGGCCCCCGATGTCTCGGTCGAGGACGGGCCGGTCCGGGTGCTGCTCTTCCTGTTCGGCGGGGTCGTGGCGGTGGCCGCCGCCCGGGCCGCGGCCGGCCCGCTGCGCTGGGACCGGATCCGCACCGCGCCGGGGAAGCAGCGCGGCCGGGCCGAGTGGGCCCTCCCGCTGATCGTGCTCGACCTGCTCTTCGCGGGGTTCAACACGGTCCAGCTGACGGTGCTGTTCGGCGGTTACGACCGGGTTCTGGAGCGGACCGGCCTGACCTACGCGGAGTACGCCCGGCAGGGCTTCTGGCAACTGCTGTGGGCCACCCTGCTGACCCTGGTGGTGATCGCCCTGGCGCTGCGCTGGGCGCCCCGCTCCGGTGCCCGCGACCGGAGCCTGGTGCGCGCGGTGCTGGGCACGTTGTGCGTGCTGACCCTCGTCGTGGTCGCTTCGGCCCTGCGCCGCATGGACCTCTACGTGGACGCGTACGGGCTGACCCGGCTGCGGCTCTCGGTCGCCGCGGTGGAGCTGTGGCTCGGGCTGGTGATCGTACTGATCGTCGCGGCCGGGCTGTTCGGCGCCCGGTGGCTGCCCCGCGCGGTGGTGGCGAGCGCGGCGGCCGCCGTCCTGGCCTTCGGGCTCGCCTCCCCGGACGGGCTGGTCGCCGAGCGGAACGTGGCCCGTTTCGAGCGGGCGGCCGACAAGGACGGGGCGATCGACCTGGCGTACTTCCAGTCGCTGTCGGCGGACGCGGTGCCCGCCCTGGACCGGCTGCCCGAGCCGCACCGGTCCTGTGCGCTGCGCGGGATCAACGACGCCCTGGCGGACCGCGGCCGAAGGCCCTGGTACGCGACGAGCCTGGGCGAGCAGCGGGCCATGCGGATCCTGAAGGAGCGCCCGGTCACCGCCTCCTACGAGGAGTGCTCGCGGCTGGGGGCGTTCGCGGACCGCTACGCGTACTGAGCCACCGGCCGGCGGCCGGGCAGGGCGCGGCGGGCTGCCCGGGGCGGTGGTGGTTCCCGAGGACGGCGGGGTGCCGGCCCGGCGGTCGATCCACCGGGCCCGGCGCCCCGTACGCGCTGGGTGGTGCTCCCGTACGTCGTCAGTGGGCCGGGCCCCCGGCCGCGGCGTTGCCGTTGAGGGCGGCGAGGTCGCTCTTGCGGACCCGGACCACGATCAGGGCGACGAGCAGGGCCAGCAGGGCCATGCCGGCGGCCGCGACGAAGGCGTCGGAGATGCCGACGGTGAGCACCTGGTGGCCGGCCGGGCCGGGGATGACCCCGGTCTCCTTGAACTTCGCCAGCTGCTCGGGGGTCGCCCCGGCGGCGAACGCCGGGAACTGCTCGGTGGTCTCCTCGCGGGCGGCGGTGCCGAACACCGTGACCAGGATGGACAGACCGAGCGAACCGCCCACCTGCTGGCTGGCGTTGAGCAGTCCGGACGCGGCGCCAGCCTCGTGCGAGGCCACCCCGGAGACGGCTGTCAGCGTCAGGGTGACGAAGTTCAGGCCCATGCCGAAGGCGAAGACCACCATCGGGCCGAGGAGCCCGGACACGTAGGAGCTGTCGGTGTCGATGAAGGTGAGCCAGCCCAGGCCGACTGCGGTGAGGGCGGATCCGGTGACCATGAAGGGCTTTGGGCCGAAGCGGGGCAGGAGCCGTTGCGAGATTGCGGCGGCGACACCGATGGCGGCGGTCACCGGCAGGAAGGCGAAGCCGGACGCGATCGGGGAGTAGCCCAGCACGTTCTGCACGAACTGGACGATGAAGAAGAACATGCCGAACATCGCGGCGGCCAGGCTGAGCATGATCAGGTAGGTGCCGGCCCGGTTGCGGTCGGCGAACATGCGCAGCGGGGTGATCGGCTCCTTGGCCCGCGACTCGACCACGGCGAAGAGGGCCAGCAGGACGACGGCCGCCACGAACGAGCCCACGGTCAGCCCGTCGCGCCAGCCCTCCTCGGAGGCGCGGATGAACCCGTAGACCAGCGAGGCCATGCCGAGGGTGGAGGTCAGTGCCCCGGCGAGGTCGAAGCGGCCGGGGTGGCGCTCGGACTCGCTGATGTAGAGCGGGGTCAGGAAGAGGATCAGGGCGCCGATCGGCACGTTGACGAAGAGGACCCAGCGCCAGTCGAGCCAGTCGGTGAGCACACCGCCGGCGAGCAGGCCGATCGCGCCGCCACCCGCGGAGACGGCGGCGAACACCCCGAAGGCCTTGTTGCGTTCGGGGCCCTCCGGGAAGGTGGTGGTGATCAGCGCGAGGGCGGTCGGCGAGGCGATCGCGCCGCCCACGCCCTGCAGCGCCCGGGCGGCCAGCAACTGCCAGGGCTCCTGGGCGAAGCCGCCGATCAGCGAGGCGAGCGTGAACAGCGCGATTCCGGCGAGGAAGACCCGGCGGCGGCCGAGGATGTCTCCGGCCCGGCCGCCGAGCAGCAGCAGCCCGCCGAAGGTGAGGGTGTAGGCGCTGAGCACCCAGGACAGGCCCGTGGTCGAGAAGTCGAGCGCCGTCTGGATGTGCGGGAGGGCGATGTTCACGATGGTCGCGTCGAGCACGACCATGAGCTGACAGGCTGCGATGACGGTGAGCGCGATTCCGGGGCGCCCCTCACGGCGGGCCGCCCCGGGTATTCGGGCCGCTGCCTCTTGTGTCCTTGTCACTGCTGATCCCCCAAGACGAAATAGTGAACGGACCCGTTCACTGAGTGACCACCGTAGGATGGCGGCGCAAGAGAACGCAAGCGTTCCCTAAGGGTGAAATTGTGTACGGCGGGCGCGCGAACGACGGGCGATGTGGGGCCCCTTGGCGGTCACCCCGAGCCGGGCGAAGGTGGATGTGATGGTGATTCCGGTGCGTCGGCGGGGTGCCGAGCTGGAGGGGGCGATCATCGATGCCGCCATCGAGCAGCTCTGCGAAGTCGGCTGGAACTCGCTCACGATGGAGGGCGTGGCGGCGGGTGCGCACACCGGCAAGGCGGCCGTCTACCGGCGCTGGTCCGGCAAGGCCGACCTGGTCGCCGACGCACTCGAGGCTCGGCTGCCCCCGCTGCTGGAGCCGTCCGACACCGGGTCCATCCGGGGCGACCTGCTGCAGCTCTGTCGGTGGATGCGTGACGTGATGCACTCCCGGTCCGGGGAGGCCCTGAGGTCGGTCCTTCACGAATGTGACTCAAGCGGCGTCGAGCGATTCCGGGAACTTATCTCCAACCGCCTCGTGCGGCCGTCCGGGCAGGTGTTCCAGCAGCTCGTGGAGCGTGGAATTGCGCGGGGGGACGTGCGGACCGGTGCCCGTGGGGAGTATGTCACGGATGTGATTCCGGCGATGATGATGTACCGCTCGAAGGTGTGCGGAAGCGAATGGCGGAACGCGGACATCGAGGAATTCATCGACCAGGTGCTGGTGCCGCTGCTCCGCGGGTGACCACGGTCCGGGCCGGGGTGTCGCAGGCGGCGCCGACGGGCGTACCCTTGCTGGCGCCATGCCGTACGAAGCACCCACCCACACCGTCGAACGCTCCCTCCGCGCTACCACCGGCGCCAAGGTCATCGCCGGGGTCGACGAAGTAGGACGAGGGGCCTGGGCCGGCCCCGTCACCGTGTGCGCGGCGATCACCGGACTGCGCCGGCCGCCGGACGGACTCACCGACTCCAAGCTGCTCACGGTGAAGCGGCGCGACGAGCTGGCCGAGGTGCTGGAGAGCTGGGTGACGGCGTACGCCCTGGGCGACGCCTCCCCTGAGGAGATCGACGAGCTCGGGATGACGGCCGCCCTGCGGCTGGCCGCGGTACGCGCGCTGGAGGCGCTGCCGGTCCGGCCCGACGCGGTGATCCTCGACGGCAAACACGACTACCTCGGCACGCCCTGGCAGGTCCGGACGGTGATCAAGGGCGACCGGTCCTGCGTGGCCGTCGCCGCGGCCTCGGTGATCGCCAAGGTCCGGCGCGACCGGATGATGGCCGCCCTCGGCGAAGGCGCCGACGGCATCGAGCAGTTCGGGTTCGCCGCGAACGCCGGATACCCGTCGCCCGTGCACCGGGCGGCACTTGAACAACTGGGGCCCACCCCGTACCACCGCCTCTCGTGGGCGTACATGGACGGACTGCCCCGGTGGCGACACCTCAAGAAGGTCCGCCGCAGTGAGGAATCGCTGGAACTGGAAACCGGAGGCCAGCTCGGCTTCGATTTCTGATCGCGCCCATGTGCCACCCACCGGTACGTTTCGTACCGGTGTTTGATAGACATCAACCCATGCCTCTCACCCCCGAGGAGCCTCAGATTCACGAGAGTGCCCAGGGTCCCCGCGTCACCCCGGCCCCGAGCCGCACCGCGCAGACCCCCCGCCCCGTACCTGGTCCGCGTCCCGCCGCCGTACCCCGGCCCGGGCGCCCCGGTCCGTCCCCCGCAGCGGCGAACCGCGCGGGCGGTGCCCCCAGGCCCGCCCCGCCGGCGCAGCGGGCCGCCACTCCCGGACCCGTACCCGCAGCCCCTTCGGTCTCCGCCGCGGTGCCGCAGGTCCAGCTGATCCCGGCCTCGGCCGAGGGCGCGCTGGACGCCGCCGAGGAAGCCGTCGACCTGCTGCTCGACACCGGCCGGGCGCCCGGCGACGTCCTGGTGCTCACCACCGGCGAACCGCACCCGTGGGCAGCGCACGAGCTGTCCTTCGGCGAGGCCGCCTACTGGGCCCAGCACGACGCCGGTGACGACGTGTTCTACGCGGACGCGGCACACGCGGAGCGGGCCGCCGGCCGTCCCGTCGTGGTGTTCGCGGTCAACGGCGGGCCGGTCGACGCGACCGCCCGCGCCCTGCCGGTCGCGCTCGCGCGCGCCGGTGCGCTGCTGATCGTGTGCGGCGATCCGCAGCAGGTCAACTCCGTGCTGGGGGCGGGCGTCTGACGCCCCGTTCCCCGGGAGGGGCGCTGGGGGGCGTCTCGGGGCGGGGCGGGCCATGGCCGGCCCCGCGGCAGCCCGGACGGCGCCTGACGCCGGAGCCGGGACACCGGAGTCCCGACGACGTTCCCCGCCCCGCCGGTGGGCGACCGTACGCGCGTCCGGGTGCGTACGCCGTGCCCCGCGCGGGGTGTTGACGGCACGGCAGCAGCGGCACGTGCCGGTCCGCTGCACCCGGTCCGGTGACCGGGGTGCTCGGTGACCGGCGGCCGTGTTACGGGCGTGCTGTGTGACGGGCGTGCTGTGTGTCCGGCGTGCTCAGCGAGCGGCGGTGCGGCGCAGCGGCTCGGCCGCGCCACCGCCGGTGCGCAGTGTGAGGGGAACCGGGTCGGTCACGGTCTCACCCAGCCCGACGGGCCTGCTGTCCGCGTCGGGCCGGCGGCCGCCGCGGCCCTCGCCGAGCACCTGCCATCCCTCCCGGGTCAGCGTGATGTACGCACCGCAGCGCAGCCCGTGCAGGGTGCAGGCGTCCCGCAGCCCCCACATCCACGCCCCGTCCTCCGGGGTCCACCGCTCGTCGCCGTCACGGCAGTAGAGCAGCACCGCCGTGCGCACCGGGGTCCGGCGGCGCAGGTCGTGCGGGATCACCCGGCGCAGCCGCGCCAGCAGCGCGTTGCGGTAGTCCCACCCGTCGGCCGAGACCGACCGCTGGGTGAAGGAGGCACTGGCGACGAGACGTTCCTCCGGGCCGAGCACGGCGATCACCGCGACGCCGGGCACCGGCGCGTGCCGTGAGTGGAGTCCGCTGACCACCTCACGCGGATTGCGCAGCAGGGGAATTCCGGCGGCCGTCCACTCGGCGGGCTCCAGCACCCGGTCGTTCCGGCCGGGGCCGTGGCCGGCGATGACGGACGACGAGCTCGCGGACGGGGCGAATCCGAAGGTCACGGTCCTCCCTTCGGGTACACGCCCGGTGACGGGCACAGCTGGGTGAGGGCGCGCCGCAGCGCGGCCCTGTTGAGCGCCGTCGAGCCGAGCGGGAGCCCTCCAATTCTCGCGTGGCCCGTCAGCGCGCGGCAACGAGCAATTGCTGCCGCGGACCGGAATTGGCTGGTATGCCGTTCATATCCTTGCCCCGTCAGGCAGGTGATGACGCATCCCGTTCCACTCGAACCGCTATTACCAGCGGAAACACTCCATACGGCACGGCCCGCCGGAGCAGCCGTACGGTCCCGGCGGACAGCCCGGCATTGGCCGTCCTTGATCGGTGCCCAGGGTGTGGACCGTTCGGGGACCGTCGGCCCCCCGCTCGTCACTCTGGGTGAGTTGGCCGATTGTCGGTGCCATCCGGTTGCATGGGGGCATGGACGATCCGCAGCTCCGTACCGAAGCCGATGCCATCCTCGCCGGACTCGTCGGCGCCCCCGCGGGAGCGGCACGGCTGCGGGAGGACCAGTGGCAGGCGGTGGCGGCCCTGGTGGTCGACCGCCGCCGGGCCCTGGTGGTGCAGCGCACCGGCTGGGGCAAGTCGGCGGTGTACTTCGTGGCCACCGCTCTGCTGCGCCGGCGCGGTGCCGGCCCCACGGTGATCGTCTCGCCGCTGCTGGCGCTGATGCGCAACCAGGTGGAGGCGGCGGAGCGGGCCGGCATCCGGGCCCGCACCATCAACTCGGCCAACCCGGAGGAGTGGGAAACCATCCACGGGGAGGTGGAGCGCGGCGAGACCGACGTCCTCCTCGTCAGCCCGGAACGCCTCAATTCCGTGGACTTCCGCGATCAGCTGCTGCCCAAGCTCGCTGCCACCACCGGTCTGCTGGTGGTCGACGAGGCGCACTGCATCTCCGACTGGGGCCACGACTTCCGCCCCGACTACCGGCGGCTGCGGGCGATGCTCGCCGAGCTGGCCCCCGGCGTGCCGGTGCTGGCCACCACCGCCACGGCCAACGCGCGGGTCACCGCGGACGTGGCCGAGCAACTGGGCACCGGCGCGGGCGAGGCCCTCGTGCTGCGCGGCCCGCTGGAGCGGGAGAGCCTGCGGCTCGGCGTGGTGCGGCTGCCGGACGCGGCGCACCGCCTGGCCTGGCTCGCCGAGCACCTGGACGAGCTGCCGGGCTCCGGGATCATCTACACGCTGACCGTGGCCGCCGCCGAGGAGACCACCGCCTACCTGCGGCAGCGTGGCTTCCCGGTGTCCTCCTACACCGGGCGCACGGAGAACGCCGACCGGCTGCAGGCCGAGGCCGACCTGCTGGAGAACCGGGTCAAGGCACTGGTCGCGACCTCGGCCCTGGGCATGGGTTTCGACAAGCCGGACCTGGGCTTCGTACTCCACCTCGGCTCGCCGTCCTCGCCGATCGCCTACTACCAGCAGGTCGGCCGGGCCGGCCGCGGCGTGGACCACGCGGACGTGCTGCTGCTGCCGGGCAAGGAGGACGAGGCCATCTGGCGCTACTTCGCCGACACCGCCTTCCCGCCGGAGACACAGGTCCGCCAGACCCTCTCCGCGCTCGCCGAGGCCGGCCGGCCGCTGTCCGTGCCCGTTCTGGAGGCGGCCGTGGACCTGCGGCGCAGCCGCCTGGAGACCATGCTCAAGGTCCTCGACGTGGACGGTGCCGTGCGGCGGGTCAAGGGCGGCTGGGAGAGCACCGGCGCGCCCTGGGCGTACGACGCCGAGCGGTACGCCCGGGTGGCGCGACAGCGGGCCGCCGAACAGCAGGCCATGCGCGACTACGTGGGCACCGGCGGCTGCCGGATGGAGTTCCTGCGCCGCCAGCTGGACGACGAGGGAGCGGCCCCGTGCGGCCGCTGCGACAACTGCGCCGGAGCCTGGGCCGAGTCCGGCGTGTCCGCGGAGACCCTGACGGCCGCGGTGAAGGAACTGGACCGCCCGGGCGTCGAGGTCGAGCCGCGCCGGATGTGGCCGACGGGAATGCCCGCCCTCGGCATCGACCTCAAGGGGCGCATTCCGGCCGGCGAGCAGTGCGCCACCGGGCGCGCCCTGGGCCGGCTCTCGGACATCGGCTGGGGCAACCGGCTGCGCCCGCTGCTGGCCGAGAACGCGCCCGACGGCCCGGTCCCCGACGACGTCCTGCGGGCCGCCGTGGCCGTCCTCGCCGACTGGGCGCGTTCTCCGGGCGGCTGGGCGCCGGGCGTCCCGGACGCCACCGCCCGGCCGGTGGGCGTCGTCGCCGTGCCGTCCCTGACCCGCCCGGAGCTGGTCGGCTCCCTCGCCCGGGGCATCGCGGAGGTCGGCCGCCTGCCCTTCCTGGGCGCGCTCGCGTACACCGGGCCGGACGGCGCGCACCGGGCCCGCCGCAGCAACTCCGCCCAGCGACTCGCCGCGCTGTCCGGTGCCTTCGCCGTTCCCGAGGAGCTGGCCGTCGCGCTGGCCGGCTCCCCGGGCCCGGTCCTGCTCGTGGACGACTCCACGGACTCGGGCTGGACGCTGGCCGTGGCGGCCCGTCTGCTCCGCCGGGCAGGCGGGGAACGGGTCCTTCCGCTGGTCCTCGCCGCGGCGGGCTGAGCGCCCGGCGGGCCGCGCGGGCGAGGCCCGGGTCCCGCCGGACCACGGGTGTCGAGGGGCGGCTCCGGGGTTATCCACAGGGGTTTCGGTGCCCGGACCGGTGCGGGACCGTCGAGCCATGACGAAGAACCAGAACCAGAACGCGGACCAGAACGCGAACCAGAATCAGGGCCAGGGGCAGGGTCAGGGTCAGGGCCGAGAGCAGGAGCAGGACCGCGGCCGGCGACAGGACAGCGCGCCCGGCGGATCCGGTGGGGTCGGTGGGGTCGGTGGGTCCGGTGGGTTCGGCGGGTTCTACGAGGGCCCCCAGATCACCCTGCGGAGTCCGGCCGAACTGGCCGACGCGCTCCCGTACATGATCGGCTTTCACCCGACCGACTCCCTGGTCATGGTCGCCGTGCACGGCGCGGGCGGGCGGTTCGGCGGCAGGCTGCGGGTCGGTCTGCCCGCCGGCCCGGCGGAGTGGGACGACACCGCCCGGCAGGTCGCCGACTGCCTGGTACGCGGCAGCGAACGGCGAGGCGGCAAGCCCGACGGCATCGTCCTGTTCCTCTGTCAGGACCCGCCGGAGGGCGGGAGTCCGCAGCGGGTGATGACCGGGCTCCGGCCGTTCGCCCAGCGGATCCGGCTGGCCTGCGGGGCGCTGGACGTACCGGTGCTGGAGGCCCTGTGCATCTCCGGCGGCCGGTACTGGTCCTACTGCTGCCCCGACCCGCGCTGCTGCCCGGCCGAGGGGAACGAGCTGGCCGCGCCCGGCACTTCGGTCATGGCAGCCGCCGCCACCTACGCCGGGCTGCGGGTCCGCGGGTCCCTGAAGGACATCGAGAACCGGCTCGCCCCGCTGCGCGGCCGGGTCGCCGAGGAGCAGCTGCGGGCGCTGGACCGGGCCGCCGCCACCCTGGTGCCGAAGATCCTCGACGGGGACACCCGCAAGGAGGCGGGCGAGGAGACCCTCGCGCTGGCCCGGACCCTGATGAAGCGCCTCGCCCTCGCCCCGCCCGCGGATGCCGGTCCCTCAGGTGACGACTGGGACGACGCGCTGCTGGGCCACGACGAGGCCGCCGCACTCGTCCTGGGCCTGCAGGACCGGGAGGTCCGCGACATCGCCGCCGAGTGGATGGAGGACGAGGAGGCCGCTCCCGCCCTCCGGCTCTGGCGGGCCCTGGCCCGCCGCTGTGTCGGCGCCTACCGGGAACACGCGGCGGCACCGCTCACCCTGGCCGGCTGGGTGTCCTGGTCCACCGGGGACGAGCCCACCGCCAGGATCGTGCTCGCGCTGGCCCTGCAGGCCGACGGCGAGTACCGCTTCGCCCAGCTGTTGCACCGTGCCTGCAACGAGGGCATCGACCCGGAGGGACTGCGGGAGTGCCTGCGCCAGGAGCGGCGCCGCCGGGAACCGCGGCGCAAGCGGATCATCGCCCGCCCGCCCGGCCGCCGTTCGCGTGGTGCCCGGCGAGGCGCCCGCCGGACGGCCGGGAGCGGGCAGTGAGCGCCCGGTGCACCGTTCGGCTCCGCGACGGGCGGCCGTGCCGGGCGGGACGGAGCGTGACCCGGGCGGGGGTGAGGGCGTTCAGCCATGCGGTGGCGGCGGCCCGGGGCCGCGGCCACCCCCGTGGACCCGATCCGAGCGCGGCGCCGACAGCGAGCGCGGCCCCGGCAGAGAAGGAAGGCCGACGCATGGCGCACCCCGTTTCCCCCGCCCGCCGGCCCGAGCTGCCCCCGGTGCACGGCGCGGTGATCTGCGTCGCCGCCCCCTGTCTGGTGATCTCCCCGGAGCACGGCCAGCTGACCGGACGCGGCCTGGACGGCATCTACCGCTCCGGGCGCCGGCTGCTCTCCCGCTGCCTGCTCCGGGTCGCGGGCCGCGATCCGGTCGCCATCCAGGGCCGCAGCCTCGGCGCGGACCGGGCCGGCTTCACCGCCACCGTCCGCACCGGGGCCGAAGCCGGCCCGGACCCCGACATCGGAGTCGAACGAGTACGGCACGCGGACGGCACCGAGCGGATCACCCTGCGCAACTTCAGCGCGCGGCGGCACCGGCTGCCCGTCGAGATCGCCCTCGGCACGGACCTCGCCGACCTGGCCGCCGTCGCCGGGGGCCGCGCCGGGCCCGAACTGCCCGCCGGGGTGCACACCGCCGGCCTGCGCTGGAGCACGGAGGACGGCGCCCAGGCCGTCACCACTGCCGAACCGCCGCCGGACGACGCCCTGGCCTCCGCCGGCCTGCTCCGGTGGGAGCTGGACCTGCCCGCGGGGGAGGCCCGCACCATCGAGCTGCGCACCGCCCCGGACCGGACCGGCCGGGCGCCCGGCGGAACGGCCGCCGGGCCGCTCGCCGAGGCCCGAGCCGAGGGCGACGACCCGCGCGCCGAGGACTGGTTCCGGAGCAGCGTCGCGGACCTGCGGGCGCTGCTGCTGAGAGACCCCGCAGGGCCCGTGGACGCCTTCCTCGCGGCCGGTGCGCCCTGGCGCCTGGGGATCGCACCGGCGGAGTCCCTGTGGGCCGCCAGGATGGCGCTGCCGCTCGGCACCGGCCTCGCCGCCGCGACCCTGCGCGTGCTGGCCCGCACCCAGACCGCGGGCCGCGGCCCCGAAGCCGGGATGATCCCCGGACCCCTGCGCGGGGCGGGCCCCCAGCTCCCTCCGGGCTGCACCGGCACCGAGGCCACCCTGGCCTTCCCGGTCGTGCTCGCCGAGGCCCGCCGCTGGGGCCTGCCCGAAGCGGAACTGGACGAGCTGCTGCCCGCCGCCGAGCGGTGCCTGGACTGGCTCCGCGCCCGCCTCGGGGCAGACGCCTTCCTGGCCGACCCGGCCGCCGGACCCCGCCGCTGCGAGACCCAGGCCCACGTCCACCGGGCCGCGCTGCTCGGCGCCGATCTGCTCGCCGCCTGCGGCCGGCCGGGCGCCGAGGAGTGGCGGGACCGGGCGGCCGCCTTGCGGGAGCGGTTCCGCGCCGAGTTCTGGATCCACGCAGACGGCCCCTCCGGCGGCCGTCCGGCGGCGGCCCTGCACCCCGACGGCCGGCCGCTGCCCCGGCTCACCGCGGCCGCCGCGCACCTGCTCGACACGGGGCTGCTGGGTGGCGGCAGGCTCGCGCAGGGGCTGCTCGACCCGGTCCGCACCGAACACCTGGCCCGGCTCCTGGGAGCCCCGCCGATGGACTCGGGCTGGGGACTGCGGAGCATGGCGGCCCGGGAGCCCGGGCACAACCCGTTCGGCCACCGCTCCGGGGCCGTCCGCCCGCAGGAGACCGCCGTGGCCGTGGCAGGCCTGGCCGCCGCAGGGTTCGAGAAGGAGGCCGCGGGTCTGCTGCGCGGCCTGCTCGACGCCGCCGAGCACTTCGGGTACCGGCTGCCCGAGATGTACGCCGCCGAGCAGCGGACCGCCGGGAGCGCCCCGCTGCCGCACCCCGCCGCCTGCCGGCCCGCCTCGGTCGCCGCCGCCGCGGGGGTCCACGTGCTGGCCGCCGTGGTCGGCGTCCGCCCGGACGCCCCGTCCGGCACGGTCACCCTCGCCCCGCTCGCCGGGGCCCCGCTCGGCGCGCTCCGGCTGTCCGGGCTGCGGGTGGCCGGCGAACCGTTCGCCGTCCGGGTCAGCAGACTGGGCCTCGGCATGGTGGAGGAGGCGGCCGGTGCGCTCCAACTGGCCACGTAGCGGGCACAGGGCGGATCACTGCCGGGCGCGGCCCGCCCGGCACCGGCCTTCGCCGAGTCGCCACCGGCCGCCGGTGTGCCCGGGCTGCCGCCGGGAGGTGCCCCCACCGCCTGGACGGCCCTCCTCCGCCCTGCCGTCCACGGCACCGGACGGTCCCGGACGTCCGGTCCTGCTCGACCGGACACCGGTTCGCCCGGGCCCGCGAAGCCCGTCCCGGAGGGGCATCGCTTTCCGGATCACCAAAGCGCTGATTATCGTCAGGAAGACGACTATGATCGCCGCATGTCGCCCTACGACCCGTCGGCCTTCCCGCCCTTCGCCGTTACCGTCGACCTGGTCGTGCTCACCGTGCGGCGCCACGCGCTCTGCGCGCTCGTGGTCAAGCGGGGTGAGCAGCCGTTCCAGGGAACCTGGGCGCTGCCCGGAGGCTTCGTGCGCGGAGACGAGGGCCTGGCGGCGGCCGCCGCCCGGGAGCTCTCCGAGGAGACCGGACTGTCCGCCCACGATCCCGCCCAGCCCGACGCGGACAACGGCGCCCACCTCGAACAGCTCGCCACCTACGGGGCTCCGGACCGCGACCCGCGGATGCGCGTCGTCAGCGTCGCCCACCTGGTGCTCGCCCCGGACCTGCCCGCCCCGCGCGCCGGCGGGGACGCCAACAGCGCCCGCTGGGCACCGGTCGACGAACTCCTCACCCCCGAGGGAGAGGCATCCCGGCTCGCCTTCGACCACGACCGCATCCTCGCGGACGGTGTGGAGCGAGCCCGCTCGAAGATCGAGTACTCCTCGCTCGCCACCGCCTTCTGCCCGCCCGAGTTCACCGTCGGCGAGCTGCGCCGGGTGTACGAGGCGGTCTGGGGCGTGGCCCTCGATCCGCGCAACTTCCACCGCAAGGTGACCGGGACCCCCGGGTTCCTGGTGCCGTCCGGCGGCACGACCACCCGTCAGGGCGGCCGCCCCGCCCAGCTGTTCCGGGCCGGCGGGGCCACCCTGCTCAACCCGCCGATGCTGCGCCCGGAAGTCTGACGGTCCGACACCGAACCGGCCTGCTTGCGCCGAAAATCGGACATATCGCGTTATCTTGATGGCGGTACTCACACGGCCGCCGAGCGGTCACATCCCCCGCGAGAGACAGCGATGCTCCAGGCGATCGGACTCACCAGCGCACCCCGCCGGGACCACCCACCCGCCGTGGACGGCCTCACCTTCGAGGCCGGCCCGGGGCAGGTGACCGCCCTCCTCGGCGCGCCCGGCTCGGGCCGGACCACGGCCCTCCGACTCATGCTCGAACTCGAACCCGGACGCGGCGTCACCTACTTCCGCGGCCGGCCGCTCCACCGGATCCCGCACCCCGCGCGCGAGGTCGGCGTCCTCCTCGGCGACGTCCCCGGTCATCCCGCCCGGACCGTGCGCAGCCAGCTGCGCATGCTGTGCGCGGCGGTCGGCGTCCCCGCCTCCCGGGCGGACGCCATGCTCGACGTCGTCGGGATCGCCGGCCTGCGCGACCACCGGCTCGGCTCCCTCTCGCTGGGCATGGACCGGCGGCTGGGGCTGGCCGCGGCCCTGCTCGCCGACCCCTGCACGCTGCTGCTCGACGAGCCCTCCGCCGGGCTGTCGTCCCGCGAACAGAACTGGCTGCACGGACTCCTGCGCGGCCACGCCTCCCTCGGCGGGGCCGTGCTGTTCACCACCGACGACCCCAAGGAGGCCGCCCGCGCCGCCGACCGGGTGGTCACCATCGAGGCCGGGCGAGTGCTCGCCGACCAGGACGCGGCCGAGTTCTCCCGGACCCGGCTGCGCCCCAGGGTCGCCGTGCGCAGCCCGCACGCCGCCCGGCTGGCCGACGTACTGGGCCGGGAGGCCCGCGAGGGACAGCGCACGGTGGAGATCGTCGAGGAGAGCGGCAACCGGCTTTCCGTCTACGGCAGTAGCTGCGCCGAGATCGGCGAGACGGCCTTCCGGCACGGGGTGCTGGTGCACCGGCTCGCCGACGAGACGGGCGACACCGGTATCCCCGCCCAGGCGGCCCGGCCCGCCGCGGACCCGGGCGCCGGAGCGGCAGCCCCGGCCGACGCGGCCCCCGCCGGCGCAGCCCCTGCCGGGGCGGAGGCGGCGTGGACCGCGGGACCGGCCCGGCGGGCCGCCTCCGGCCGGCCGCCCTCGGCCGTGCGCCGGGTCGGAGGGCCGCTCCGGCCGCTGCGCTACGAGCTGCGCCGCGTCTTCGGCACCGCGACCCCGGTGCTCACCGCCGCCTCCGTGCTCGCCGCCTCCGTGCTCACCGCCCTGCTGCTCGCCCGCGCCGGGCACACCCCGCAGAACCGACTGCTCGCCGCCTGGCCGGAGAAGCTGCCGCTGCCCCCGGCCGCCCTCGGCGCCGGGCTGCTCGGCGCCCTGGCGTTCGGCGAGGAGTACCGGTATCCGGCGCTCGCCGCCGACCGCGGAACCGTGCCACGCCGGATGGGCCTGCTCCTGGCCAAGCTCGGGGTCGGCGCGGCCCTCGCGCTGCTCCTGGGCGGGCTCGCGGTGGCCGCCGACGCGGCCGCGCTCAAGCTGGTGTTCGACCACGGCCCGCTACGGGCCCCGGCCGAGTGGCTCTCGCCCGCCGCGAGCTGGGCCGGGCTGCTCGTCGGCTGCGCCTGGGCCGGGGTGCTGGCCTCCGGGGTGTTCCGCTCCGCGATGGCCGGGCTGGCCGCCGTCCTCGCCGTGCCGTTGTTCGTGGTCCCGCTCGTGAGCAGGGTGCTGGCCGGGCCCTCGGCCTACCCGGCGGCCGGGATCGCCGCCCGGCTGCGCGGGCTGAGCTTCGCACAGTGGCCGCCCGAGGCGGACCGCCTGGTCCTGGGGGCGCTGCGGGTCATGACCCAACCCGTCGGAACCGCACTGGTGTTGTCCCTGACGGTGCTGCTGTGCGCCTATGGGTTCACCGGTCTGCGCGGCCGCGTCCGCTGGTGATCCGGCGATGATCGGTTCCTTACGATAAGGCGTCAATTGGGAAGGTGGCGCTGATCACCCTTTCGTGTGCTTTTCACCAAAGACCTCAAGGGCCTTCGGGGCACGGCCGACAAAGGATGCGTGAGTACCCTTGCGCACACCATGATGACCACCGCCCGCCATGCCGAGACCGGTCTCGCAGGCCCGGGCGAACTCGACCGCTACCCCTACGCGGAGGCCCCCGGTGCCGACCGCGTCGGCGCGCCCCACTGGGACGGCTCCGACGTCGAGTTGAGCCGGGTCGGCCGGCGCGCGGCCGGCAGCCGCGGCCGCGGACTGCACGGCCAACTCGTCCAGCAGCTCGGTCAGATGATCGTCTCCGGCGACCTCGGCGCGGACCGCCCGCTGGTCCCCGAGGAAATCGGCCAGCGGTTCGAGGTCTCCCGCACGGTCGTCCGCGAGTCCCTCCGGGTCCTGGAGGCCAAGGGTCTCGTCAGCGCCCGCCCCAACGTCGGCACCCGCGTCCGCCCGGTCAGCGACTGGAACCTGCTCGACCCCGACATCATCGAGTGGCGGGCCTTCGGCCCCCAGCGCGAGGACCAGCGCCGCGAGCTGACCGAGCTCCGCTGGACCATCGAGCCGCTGGCCGCAAGGCTCGCCGCGGGCCACGGACGCCAGGACATCCAGCAGCGCCTGTCCGACATGGTCGAGATCATGGGCCACGCCCTCGGCCAGGGCGACACGATCACCTTCTCCCGCGCCGACAACGAGTTCCACGGCCTGCTCATCCAGGTGGCCGGCAACCGCATGCTGGAGCACCTCTCCGGCATCGTCTCCGCCGCCCTCCAGGTCTCCGGCAGCCCGGTCACTGCCTGTGACCGCCGGAGCGAGACCTGTGTCGGACACCACGCGCGGATCGTCGAAGCCCTGGCCGCCGGCGACGCCACGGGAGCCGAGAACGCCATGCGCCAGCTGCTGATGGTGCATCCGGAGGTCGAGCGCGTGGTCCCCGCCCCGCGCGAGCACTGAGCGGCAGTGCGCGCGGGGGCACGCGGGGGCGGAACGGGTGGTCGCCGGGCCCTGGGCCCCGGACGAAGTCTGGGGGAAGGTCCGGCGGCTGGGCCGTCCGGCACTCCGTTCCGCACCCCGTCAGGGCCCGGCAGGAACGTATCGGGACCTGCCGGTGTGAAGGGGATGTGATTCGGGCCACGAATATTGGGCGTAACGCTCTGCGAGGTCGTGCGATGACCTAAGAGGTGATGGCCGACGGAGGGAAGACAGCAGCCGGACCGGGTGCTGTGCAGCTCCCAGGCCGCTGCCCGCGCCGCCGGCCCATCCCCGTCGGTGGTCGTCGGCTCCGGTCCAGCACCAGACCGGGGTCGGAAGCCGTTTCCATCGTTCCGAGAGGTTGTTCGTGTCGGCCAGCACATCCCGTACGCTCCCGCCGGAGATCGCCGAGTCCGATTCTGTGATGGCGCTCATCGAGCGGGGCAAGGCCGAGGGGCAGATCGCCGGCGATGACGTGCGTCGGGCCTTCGAGGCTGACCAGATTCCGCAGACCCAGTGGAAGAATGTTCTCCGCAGCCTCAACCAGATCCTCGAGGAAGAGGGTGTGACGCTGATGGTCAGTGCCGCGGAGTCCCCCAAGCGCAGCCGTAAGAGCGTCACGGCGAAGGCGCCGGCCAAGCGGGCGGCGACCAAGACCGCCGCGGCCAGGACGACGGCCGCCCCGGCCGCCGCCCCGGAGGAGATGCCGGCGGCCCCGGACACCGCCGCCGAAGCGACTGCGGACGAGACCGGAACCGAGCCCGCGCCCGTGAAGAAGGCCGCGGCGAAGAAGACGGCGGCCAAGAAGGCCGCCCCGGCCAAGAAGACGGCCGCGAAGAAGACCGCGGCGAAGAAGACGGCGGCCGCGAAGACCGCCGACGAGCCCACCGACGAAGAACCCGTCGAGGAGGCCGCCGCCGGCAAGGGCGCCGAGGAAGAGGAAGAGACCGGCGAGGCCAAGGGATTCGTGCTGTCCGACGAGGACGAGGACGACGCCCCGGCCCAGCAGGTCGCCGTGGCCGGCGCCACCGCCGACCCGGTCAAGGACTACCTCAAGCAGATCGGCAAGGTCCCGCTGCTCAACGCCGAGCAGGAGGTCGAGCTCGCCAAGCGGATCGAGGCGGGTCTGTTCGCCGAGGACAAGCTGGCCAACTCCGACAAGCTGGCGCCCAAGCTCAAGCGCGAGCTCGAGATCATCGCCGAGGACGGCCGCCGGGCCAAGAACCACCTGCTGGAGGCCAACCTCCGCCTGGTCGTCTCGCTGGCCAAGCGCTACACCGGCCGCGGCATGCTCTTCCTGGACCTGATCCAGGAGGGCAACCTGGGTCTCATCCGCGCCGTCGAGAAGTTCGACTACACCAAGGGCTACAAGTTCTCGACCTACGCGACCTGGTGGATCCGGCAGGCCATCACCCGCGCCATGGCCGACCAGGCCCGCACCATCCGCATCCCGGTGCACATGGTCGAAGTGATCAACAAGCTCGCCCGCGTGCAGCGCCAGATGCTCCAGGACCTCGGGCGCGAGCCCACCCCGGAGGAGCTGGCCAAGGAACTCGACATGACCCCCGAGAAGGTCATCGAGGTCCAGAAGTACGGCCGCGAGCCGATCTCCCTGCACACGCCGCTGGGCGAGGACGGCGACAGCGAGTTCGGCGACCTCATCGAGGACTCCGAGGCGGTCGTCCCGGCCGACGCGGTCTCCTTCACGCTCCTGCAGGAACAGCTGCACTCCGTGCTCGACACCCTCAGCGAGCGCGAGGCCGGCGTGGTCTCCATGCGCTTCGGCCTCACCGACGGGCAGCCCAAGACCCTGGACGAGATCGGCAAGGTCTACGGGGTCACCCGTGAGCGGATCCGCCAGATCGAGTCCAAGACCATGTCGAAGCTGCGCCACCCGTCCCGCTCCCAGGTGCTGCGCGACTACCTCGACTGAGGTCCGGCCCGACCGGCTCCCGGGACGCCGGGGAGCACGTAGGGGGGTGGTCGCGCGGGTGCGCGCGGCCACCGGGCATTCCACTCTGGGTGGAGTCACATCCACCCAGAGTCAGGAGGCCCCATGCGTCGTCCCTTCGCCCGTTTCCTGGCGGGCGCACTGACCCTGGCGGCAGGAACGGCCGCCATACCTCTGGCCCAGGCGCCGCGGGCGGCCGCGGACGGGGTGGTGATCGGGGGGAAGCCTGCCAAGGTCGGCGACAGCCCCTGGGTGGTCGCCCTCTCCAGCCGTGACCGGTTCGGGGGTACGCGGGCGGGCCAGTTCTGCGGGGGTGTGATCGTGGGGCCGACCAAGGTGCTGACGGCCGCCCACTGTCTGGGCCGCGCGGTGCTGGGCGGCCCCGTCGAATCCGTGCGCGACCTGCGGGTGATCACCGGGCGGACCGAGCTGCGGGCGGCCGAGGGCCGGGAGATCGCGGTGCGCGGGGCGCGGGTGAACCCCGCGTACGACGCGGTGACCAACGCGGGGGACCTGGCCGTCCTGGAACTCGACGAAGCCGTGCCCGCCGCCCACGTCCTGCCGCTGGCCGGTGCGGCGGACCCGGGCTACACCGCGGGTACCACGGCCTCGGTGTACGGGTGGGGCGACACCACGGGCTTTGGTGACTACGCGTACGGGCTCCGGGTCTCCGAGGTGACCGTGCTGTCCGACGAGGTCTGCCGGGAGGCGTATCCCGGCGACGCGGACGGACGGTACCTGCGGGACTCCATGGTGTGCGCGGGGGACAAGGAGGGCGGCAAGGACGCCTGCCAGGGAGACAGCGGCGGGCCGCTGGTGGCCGGGGGCCGGCTGATCGGCCTGGTGTCCTGGGGGCGCGGCTGCGGCCGTGCGGACAGTCCCGGTGTCTACACCAAGATCGCCCCGCTCGCCGCGTTCGTGGCCGGCTGAGAGCACGCTCCGGAGCGGGCCCGGCCGGGTCGGCAGTGGGGCCCGCGGTGCGGCTCGTGGTGGGGTCCGCGGCGAGCGAAACCGTCGCGGGTGGAAATGAGGACGGGCGGTGCCCCCTGGATCTCAGGGGTACCGCCCGTCGACCGGCCTGGCCGGTCCTGGCTCGTCGGGATGCGAGGGATCAGCGTGTCAGCGTTCCTCGGTGTCGGCCGGGGCCTGAACGGCCGTGAGCCGCTCGGTCTCATCCTGTATTTCCGCGGCGATCTTCCTGAGTTCCGGCTCGAACTTGCGTCCGTGGTGGGCGCAGAAGAGCAGTTCACCGCCACTCATCAGGACGACGCGCAGATATGCCTGGGCGCCGCAACGGTCGCATCGGTCAGCGGCCGTCAGCGGGGTCGCGGGGGTCAGAACAGTAGTCACGTCGCCTCTTCTCTAGCTCGACGAGCTGTCGTACCAGGGTCAACATCCAACCAGGCCGAAAACGTTCCCGCTCGCGGCTTTTCCTCGAAACTTCCTTCCGAAGCTGGCCGGCTGCTGCCGGTTGGCGGCGAAGGAGCCGTATTGCGTTGCTTTACGGTTTCGCGTTGTTTGTCGTTGCTTGTCGTCGTCGCATGGGGGTCTCGTCCTCCCCGGCGGGAGTGCCGGTTGTTCATGAGGACGTGCCCGAACCCTAAATGGTTCATGCGCGGAAGGGAACGTGATGTTTGCTTCACCCCATCGGGGGATCGAACATCCGTACGGTTCTGCATTAGGCTGATGAACCGCGAGGGTGGCGTTGTACCGGCTCTACCAGGCATCGGTACCCTCTGACGGGCAACGAGCCAACCCTGGGCCCGAACGGGCCGGAAAAGAAATTCAGCGAGGAGCGAACTGCGTGACCGCCGACACGTCCGTGCCTTCCAACGCGCTGCTGACCGGAGCGGACCGGGACGGCTCCAACTACACCGCGCGGCACCTGCTCGTCCTCGAAGGTCTCGAGGCCGTCCGCAAGCGTCCCGGCATGTACATCGGCTCGACCGACAGTCGTGGCCTGATGCACTGCCTCTGGGAGATCATCGACAACTCCGTCGACGAGGCCCTCGGCGGTTTCTGCGATCACATCGAGGTCGTGCTGCACGACGACGGCTCGGTCGAGGTCCGCGACAACGGCCGCGGCATCCCGGTCGACGTCGAGCCCAAGACCGGACTGTCCGGTGTCGAGGTCGTCATGACCAAGCTGCACGCCGGCGGCAAGTTCGGCGGCGGCTCCTACGCGGCTTCCGGCGGTCTGCACGGCGTCGGTGCCTCCGTGGTGAACGCCCTCTCGGCCCGCCTCGACGTCGAGGTCGACCGCAACAGCTCCACCCATGCGATCAGCTTCCGGCGCGGCGTGCCGGGCATCTTCACCGAGCAGGGCCCCGACAGCCCGTTCGACCCGGCCAACGGCCTGCAGAAGACCAAGCGGATCCCCAAGGGCCGCACCGGCACCCGGGTCCGCTACTGGGCCGACCGGCAGATCTTCCTCAAGGACGCCCGGCTCTCCCTGGAGACGCTCTACCAGCGCGCCCGGCAGACCGCCTTCCTGGTGCCCGGCCTGACCCTGGTGGTCCGCGACGAGCGCGGCATCGACGGGGCCGGCAAGACCGAGGAGACGTTCCGCTTCGACGGCGGCATCAGCGAGTTCTGCGAGTACCTCGCGCAGGACAAGGCCGTCTGCGACGTGCTGCGGCTGAGCGGCACGGGCACCTTCAAGGAGACCGTCCCGGTCCTCGACGACCGCGGTCACATGACCCCCACCGAGGTCACCCGCGAGCTCGGCGTCGACATCGCCCTGCGCTGGGGCACCGGGTACGAGACCCAGCTGAAGTCCTTCGTCAACATCATCGCCACCCCCAAGGGCGGCACCCACGTGTCCGGATTCGAGCGGTCGGTCGCCAAGACGGTGAACGAGGTGCTCCGCTCCGCAAAGCTGCTCCGCGTCGCCGAGGACGACGTCGTCAAGGACGACGCCATGGAGGGCATGACCGCGGTCGTGACCGTCCGGCTGGCCGAGCCGCAGTTCGAGGGCCAGACCAAGGAGGTGCTCGGCACCTCTGCGGCCGCCAGGATCGTCGGCCAGGTGGTGGCCCGGGAGCTGAAGGCGTTCCTCACCTCCACCAAGCGGGACGACAAGCAGCAGGCCCGCGCCGTGATGGAGAAGATCGTCGCAGCCGCCCGGACCCGGATCGCGGCCCGCCAGCACAAGGAGGCGCAGCGCCGGAAGACCGCGCTGGAGTCCTCCTCGCTGCCCGCCAAGCTGGCCGACTGCCGCAGCGACGACGTGGACCGCAGCGAGCTCTTCATCGTCGAGGGCGACTCCGCCCTCGGCACCGCCAAGCTCGCCCGGAACTCCGAGTTCCAGGCCCTGCTGCCGATCCGGGGCAAGATCCTCAACGTCCAGAAGTCCTCCGTCTCGGACATGCTCAAGAACGCCGAGTGCGGAGCGATCATCCAGGTCATAGGGGCCGGCTCGGGCCGCACCTTCGACATCGACGCGGCGCGCTACGGCAAGATCGTCCTGCTGGTGGACGCCGACGTCGACGGCGCGCACATCCGCTGCCTGCTGCTCACCCTGTTCCAGCGGTACATGCGGCCGATGGTCGAGGCCGGCCGCGTCTTCGCCGCCGTACCGCCGCTGCACCGGATCGAGCTGGTCCAGCCCAAGAAGGGCCAGGACAAGTACGTGTACACGTACTCCGACAGCGAGCTCCGCCAGACCCTGCTGGAGTACCAGCGCAAGGGGATCCGCTACAAGGACTCCATCCAGCGGTACAAGGGCCTCGGTGAGATGGACGCCGACCAGCTCGCGGAGACCACCATGGACCCGCGGCACCGCACCCTGCGCCGGATCAACATCGGCGACCTGGAGGCGGCGGAGCAGGTGTTCGACCTGCTCATGGGCAACGAGGTCGCCCCCCGCAAGGAGTTCATCACCAGCTCGGCGGCCACCCTGGACCGTTCGCGCATCGACGCCTGACCCGCCGCGGGGCTTCACTCCATCACCTGATGGAGTGAAGCCCTTTCGATACACCAGTCCGGAATGAGTCCTTCCGCCCATCCTTGGGGACACTCGGCCACTGCGGCCGCGACCAAGGAGAGCTCGGTGGACAACCACGACGGTCGCGACGCCGGAACGATCCGGCTCGACGATCCCTGGTACGACGCGCTGGCCGCAGGCTGGGGCGAGGACGTGGACGAGGGTGAGGTCGGGCGCGCGGGCGAGGAGCCCGGACCGGGCCCGGAGCGGGACGGGGAGCACACGGCCCGCACGGCGGCCGAGATCTACCTGGAGGTGCAGCGCAGCCCCGCCTTCCAGGAGGTCCGCCTCCGCTACCGCCGCTTCGTGGTCCCCGCGACCGGGGCCTTCCTGCTCTGGTACGTCGCCTACGTGGTCGCCGCCACCGCCGCCCCCGGCCTGATGGCCCGGCCGGTGTTCGGCACGGTCAACGTGGCGCTGCTGGCGGGGCTCGGCCAGTTCCTCAGCACCTTCCTGCTGACCTGGGCGTACGCCCGGCACGCCCGGCTGCGACGGGACCGCGCCGCACTCGACCTGCGCTGGACGGTGTTCGACCGGGAGCACGCCCGGGAGGCCGGCCGGTGACCGCCGAGCACCAGACCCTCGCCCTCGTCCTGTTCAGCCTCTTCATCGCCGTCACCCTGGGCATCACCACCTGGGTCAGCCGCCACCGGCAGGGCTCGGCGGAGGAGTTCTACGCGGGCGGCCGCCTGTTCTCCCCCCTGGAGAACGGTTTCGCCATCGCCGGCGACTACATGTCGGCCGCCTCCTTCCTGGGCATCTCCGGCCTGATCGCCCTGTTCGGCTATGACGGCATGCTCTACTCCGTGGGCTTCCTCGTCGCCTGGCTGGTGGTGCTCTTCCTGGTCGCCGAGCTGGTCCGCAACTGCGGCCGGTTCACCCTCGCCGACGTGGTCGCCGCGCGGATGAGCGAGCGGCCGGTCCGGATCGCCGCCGGCGCCTCCTCCGTCACCGTCTCCGTCCTCTACCTGGTCGCCCAGATGGTCGGCGCGGGCAGCCTGGTCGGGCTGCTGCTCGGCGGCGGCAGCGCGGCCGCCCGCACCTGGACGGTGGTCGGCGTCGGCGCCCTGATGGTGTTCTACGTGTCCTTCGGCGGGATGCGGGCCACCACCTGGATCCAGATCGTCAAGGCCGTCCTGCTGATGGGCGGCGCGATCACCCTCACGGTGCTGGTCCTGCTGCGTTTCCACGGGGACTTCGGCCGTCTGCTGGCCGTCGCCGCCGACCGCAGCGGACACGGCACAGCCTTCCTCGGGCCGGGCCTGCGCTACGGCGGCGACTGGACGGCGCGCTTCGACTTCATCAGCCTCGGCCTGGCCCTGGTGCTCGGCACCGCCGGCCTGCCGCACATCCTGTCCCGCTTCTACACCGTGCCGACCGCCCGGGCGGCCCGCCGCTCGGTGGTCTGGGCGATCGCCCTTATCGGCGGCTTCTACCTGATGACCATCGTGCTGGGCTTCGGGGCGGCCGCGCTGATCGGTCCGGACGCGGTACGGGAGTCCAACGCCTCGGGCAACACGGCGGTACCCCTGCTCGCCGCCTTCCTCGGCGGCGGGGCCGACTCCACCGGGGGTGCGGTGCTGTTCGCCCTGGTGGCCGCGATCGCGTTCGCCACCATCCTCGCCGTGGTCGCGGGGATCACCCTGGCCTCCTCGGCCTCGGTGGCGCACGACCTGTACGCCTCCCTGCGCCGGCGCCACGCGAAGCAGCGCAGTGAGGTGGCGGTGGCCCGGCTGGCAGCCGTGGGCATCGGGGCGGTGGCGATCGGGCTGGGGCTGCTGGCCCAGGACCTCAACGTGGCCTTCCTGGTCGGACTCGCCTTCGCGGTGGCGGCCTCGGCCAACCTGCCGGTGCTGCTGTACTCGCTGTTCTGGAGCGGGTTCACCACCCGGGGCGCGGTGTGGTCCGTCTACGGCGGGCTGGTCCCGGCCGTGCTGCTGGTGCTGGTCTCGCCGGTGGTCTCGGGCAGCCCGGACGCGCTGTTCCCCGGCGTGGACTTCCAGGTCTTCCCGCTCCAGAACCCGGGGATCGTCTCGATCCCGCTGGGCTTCCTGGCGGGCTGGCTCGGCACCGTCACCTCCCGCGAGGCACCGGATCCGGTGAAGTACGCGGAGACGGAGGTCCGCGCGCTGACCGGGGCGGGGGCGGCCTGACCGGCGGGAAAGGACCTACCGGCGCTCGGGCCCGGCCGGGACCCAGGCGTAGCGGTGTTCGGGGCGTCCCGTCTCGCCGTAGCGGAGGGTGAGGCGGACCCGGCCCGCCCGGTCGAGGAGCTTGAGGTACCGCTGGGCGGTCTGCCGGCTGATCCCGGCCCGGTCGGCGATCTGCTGGGCGGAGAGCGGCCCGTCGGCCGTGCGGAGCACCTGCCGGACCAGTTCGGCGGTGGTGGGGGAGTGGCCCTTGGGGAGGTCCACCGGGCCGCCGGCTCCGGCCAGCGCCCCGAAGATCCGGTCGACCTCGGCCTGTTCGGCCTCGCCGCCCTCGTCCAGGGTGCGCCGCAGGGCCGCGTACGCCTCCAGCTTGGCGCGCAGGCCGGCGAAGGTGAACGGCTTGACCAGGTACTGGAGGGCGCCGAGCCGCATGGCCGACTGGACGGTGGCCAGGTCGCGGGCCGCCGTCACCATGATCACGTCGGTCTGCCGGCCGAGCTGGCGCAGCCTGCGGACCAGGTCCAGGCCGTTCCCGTCCGGCAGGTAGTGGTCCAACAGCACCAGGTCCACCCGGTGCCCGCCGAGGAACTCCAGGGCATCGGCCGCGGAATGCGCCCGCCCGGACACGGCGAACCCGGGCACCCGTGCGACGTACGCCGCGTTGATCCGGGCGACGTGTACGTCGTCGTCGACGACCAGGACCTGGATGCTCGCGCCGGTCATCGCAGGGCCTCCGGAAGGACGACGGTGAACTCGGCCCCGCCGTCCCCCGCCTCCCCGGCCCGCGCGCTGCCGCCCTGCCGCTCCGCCAGGCGGCGGACCAGCGGCAGCCCCAGACCGCGCTCCCGGTGGGCCGTGGGCTGCTTGGTGGACCAGCCCTCGGTGAAGATCTCCTCGCGCCGGGCGGCGGGGACCCCCGGCCCGCTGTC
Organism: Streptomyces sp. NPDC043853; assembly: GCF_056436025.1. NCBI lineage: Bacteria > Bacillati > Actinomycetota > Actinomycetes > Kitasatosporales > Streptomycetaceae > Streptomyces > Streptomyces sp. NPDC043853. The sequence goes on along the minus strand of NZ_JBWKDJ010000001.1, from coordinate 1,153,052 downwards.
GCGCACCCGCAAGACGGCCGTACGGCCCTCCGCGCGCAGTTCCACCTCGACCCGGGCCCCGTCCGATCCCGCCGCCGCGTCCAGGGCGTTGTCCACCAGGTTCCCGAGGATCGTGACGAGCCCGCCGGGGTCCACCAGGCGGTCGGGGAGGAGGGTGGTGCCGGCCAGCCGCAGGGCGACCCCGCGCTCGGCGGCGACCGTGGACTTGCCCACCAGCAGGGCGGCCAGCAGCGGGTCCCGGACCTTCTCGGTGACCTGTTCGGCCGTGCTGCGGTGCACTCCGGCCACCTCGGTGACGTACTCCACGGCCTCCTCGTGGAGGCCGAGCTCCAGCAGCCCGAGGAGGGTGTGCAGGCGGTTGGCGTGCTCGTGGTCCTGGGCGCGCAGGGCGTCGATCAGGCCCCGGGTGGAGTCGAGCTCGCGGCCCAGGTGCTCCAGTTCGGTCCGGTCGCGCAGAGTGGCGACGGCGCCGCCGTCCTCGGTGGGCATCCGGTTCGCGACCAGCACCCGGGGGCCCCGGACGGCGAGCAGGTCGCGGCCGGTGACCCGGCCGGAGAGCACGTCGGTGGTGCGGCCGGGGCCGAGCACCTCCTCCACCGGGCGGCCGGCGAGGGCTCCGGGGTCGAGGCCGAGCAGCCGGGCCGCCTCGTCGTTGACCAGCCGGATGCGGCCGTCGCGGTCGAGGGCGACCACGCCCTCGCGGATGGAGTGGAGCATCGCCTCGCGCTCCGCGAGGAGTCCGGAGATATCGGAGAAGGCCAGGTCACGGGTCTGCCGCTGGATCCTGCGGGAGATCAGCCAGGCGGCCAGCGCGCCCACGGAGAGCGCGCCGCCCGCGAGGGCGAGCAGGCCGGGGATGGCGCCGAGCAGCCGGTCGCGGACGCTGTCGTAGGCGATGCCGACCGAGACGGCGCCGACGATCTCCCCGTCCGCGGCGAGCAGCGGTACCTTGCCACGGGCCGAGCGGCCCAGGGTGCCCTCGTCGATCTCCATCACCTCGTGGCCGGCCAGGGCCCGGCCCGGGTCGGTGGAGACGGGCAGCCCGATCCTCCCGGGGCTCGGGTGGGAGCGGCGGATGCCGTTCCGGTCGAGGACGACGACGTACTCGGCGCCGGTGGCGCGGCGGATGCGTTCGGCTGCGGCCTGCACCGGGCTGTCCGGGGTGGCGGTGGAATCCAGCAGGCCGGCCGCGACGGCCGGGTCGGCGGCGGTGCTCTGGGCGATGGCGAGGGCGCGCCGCATCGCCTGGTCGTCGAGCTGGGCGCCGAGCGGGGCCAGGAACAGCCCGGTGGCCAGCACGGCGACCCCGGCGGCGATGGCCAGCTGGGTCAGCAGGATCTGGGAGACCGCCCGCCGGGGGAACCGCAGGGGGGCGCGCCATGTGCTCATGGCGTCCCACGGTAAGCCGATTGGCTCCCGGGGGGAATCCGTGGCTCCGGGCGGCCGTCCAGCCCTGGCCGGTGCCCGGCCAGGGGCCGTCCCCGTTCGGGGCGGTCCCCGGCGTACCGGGTCTGCGGGCCGGTCGTGGCTGGTCGGGCAGTTCCCCGTGCCTCTGACGGGGCGCAGCTCGCGCCGTCAGGGGAGGGGCTGGGGCGGGAGGGGGCCGGTGTAGTGGCCGGTGGGGCGCATGCGGAGGGGGCGTTCGCCGTACTCCTCCAGGGCGTGGGCGATCCAGCCGGCGGTGCGGGCCACCGCGAACACGGTCTCCCCGGCCTCCGCGGACATCCCGTGGGAGACGGTCAGCACGGCGAGCGCCAGGTCGACATTGGCGTGCAGCCCGCGGCCCTGGCGGGCGGTGACCGCCACGACCTCGTGTGCGGCGGCCAGGGCTGGCGCTGCGGCTCCGAGGTCCGCGAGGCGGGCGAACAGCGCGCTGGCGCGGGGGTCCTCGCCCTGGTAGAGGCGGTGCCCGAGCCCCGGCACCCGGCGGCCGGTCCGCAGGTGGTCGGCGACCACGGGGGCGGCCCCGCCGCGCTCCACCACCTCCAGCAGCATCCGGTGGGCCAGTGGCCCCGCCCCTCCGTGCAGGGGGCCTTCGAGCGCGCCGAGCCCGGCCGAGACGCAGGCGTAGGGGTGGGCCCGGGACGAGGCCGCGACCCGGACGGCGAGGGTGGAGGCGGCGAGGTCGTGGTCGGTGAGCAGGGCCAGCGCGAGATCGAGGACGGCCACGGCCGCCGGGTCGTGCGGGAGCCCGGTGAGGCGCGGCCAGAGCTCCCCGGCCAGTCCGGTCCCGGTGGGCCCTTCCCCGGCCGGCGGCTCGGTGCCGAGCACCGGCAGGGAGCCGACCAGGGTCGGGATCAGGCCCCGGGCCGCTCCGAGCACCGATTCCTCCGACAGGTCGAAGCGCAGTGGGTCCGCCACCGCCGCGGCCGCCGTCGCCACTCGCAGCCGGTCCACCGGACCGCTGTGTTCCGGCAGGGCCGCCACCGCGCGGCGGGCGGCGGCCAGCAGCCCGGGCGGGGCCGTGAAGCGGGTGCCCCGCGGCAGCCGCCCGGTCCACAGCCACTCGGCGACCTCCTCGTAGGTGTGCCGGCCGGCCAGTTCGACGGCGTCCACGCCGCGGAACCAGTAGCGGTCCGGCTCGATGAGGGTCAGCGCGGTGCGGACGGACAGCTCGCCGGGCGGGGCGGCCGCCTCCCGGCGGTTGCGCCGGGCCAGCGCGGCGACCTCGGCGGCGTCGAAGGTGCTGCCCCGGCCCACCGGGTCGCGCCGGCTGCCGAGCAGGCCGCGGCTGACGTACGCGTACACCGTCGCCGGTTTCACGCCGAGCAGTTCGGCGGCCTCGCGGGTGGTGAGCCGGTCAGTCATGAACCCAGGCTACATATATTGATTCAATCAAGATTGACGAGGACTGCATCAAGCATGGATGGTCGAATCATGAATGCAGCCACCACTCAATCCGCCACCGGAACCGCCGCCGGAACCGCCACCCGGGCAGAGGTCATCGCTCCCCGCGGACTCGCGGGCGTCGTCGTCACCGAGACCGCCCTCGGCGACGTCCGGGGCCGCGAGGGCTTCTATCACTACCGCCAGTACTCGGCCGTCGAACTGGCCGAGCGCCGGGGCTTCGAGGACGTCTGGCACCTGATGTTCCGCGGCACCCTGCCCGGCCCCGCCGAGCGGGCCGCCTTCGCCGCCGAGCTGGCCCCGCTGCGCCGGCTCCCCGAGGACGTGCAGCGGGCCCTGCCCGCGCTCGCCCGGTCCACCTCCGCCTCCGGCCCGCTCGCCGGCCTGCGCACCGCGCTGTCGCTGCTCGGCGCCTCGGCCGGGTTCCGCCCGCTGTACGACCTCGACCCGGCCCGCCGGGCCGCCGACGCCCTGGCCGCCTGTGCCGCCGTACCCACCCTGCTCACCGCACTGCACCGGCTCGGACAGGGCCTGGAGCCGGTGGCGCCGCGCGATGACCTGGCCTACGCCGCCAACTACCTGTACATGCTCACCGGCGAGGAGCCCGACCCGGTCCGGGCCAGGGCGGTCGAGCGCTACCTGATCTCCACCGTGGACCACGGCTTCAACGCCTCCACCTTCACCGCCCGCGTGATCGCCTCCACCGGAGCGGACGTGGCGGCCTGCCTCACCGGCGCGATCGGCGCGCTCTCCGGGCCGCTGCACGGCGGGGCGCCCAGCCGGGCCCTGGACACCCTCGACGCGATCGGCAGCGCGGACCGGATCGACCAGTGGATCCGCGAACGGGTGCGGGCCGGGGAGCGGATCATGGGGTTCGGTCACCCGGTGTACCGCACCGAGGACCCGCGCTCCCGGATGCTGCGGGAGATCGCGCGGGACTTCGGCGGCCCGCTGGTCGATTTCGCGGTGCAGGTCGAGGAGCGGGTCGAGGCGATCCTCGCCGAGCTCAAGCCGGGCCGCGAACTGCACACCAACGTCGAGTTCTACGCCGGGGTGGTCATGGAGCTGTGCGGTCTGCCGCGCGAGATGTTCACACCGACCTTCTGCGTGGCGCGGGTGGTCGGCTGGAGTGCGAACGTCCTGGAGCAGGCGGCCGACTCGAAGATCATCCGCCCGGCCGCCCGCTACGTCGGCCCCACCCCGCCCCAGCCCGTGCCGGCGGCCGGCTGACTACGATCGTCCGGGTGAACAGCAGCGCCCGGGCGGACAGCAGGCAGCCCATCCCCGTCGTGGTCCTCGCCGGATTCCTCGGTTCCGGCAAGACCACCCTGCTCAACCACCTCCTCCGGGCCGCCCGGGGTACCCGGATCGGGGTGGTGGTCAACGACTTCGGCTCCATCGAGATCGACGCGATGAAGGTCGCCGGCCAGGTCGGCGACTCCATGGTGTCGCTCGGCAGCGGCTGCCTGTGCTGCGCGGTGGACGGCAGCGAACTCGACGTCTACCTCGGGAAGCTCTCGCAGCCGCAGCACCGCATCGACGTGATCGTCATCGAGGCGAGCGGGCTGGCCGAGCCGCAGGAGATCGTCCGCATGCTGATGGCCAGTGAGAACCCCGCCATCCGGTACGGCGGCATGGTCGAGGTGGTGGACGCCGCCGAGTTCGACGCCACCCGGGAGCGGCACCCGGAGACCGACCGCCACCTCGCCGTGGCCGACCTCGTCGTGCTCAACAAGACCGACCGCGTGGACCCGGCCGGACTCGCCCGCATCGAAGGGGTGCTGGCGGGCCTGTGCCCCGGCATCCCGGTGCTCCCCGCCGACCACGGGCGCATCGATCCGGAGGTCCTCTTCGACCGGCGGGCGTGGACCGCGACCCGGGGCCAGCTGTCCTTCGAGGACCTGCTCGCGGAGGCCGAGGAGGACGAGGGGCACGAGGGGCATGCCCACGCGCAGTACGAGAGCACCGAGTTCGCGGCGGACGGGGCGCTGAGCCCGCGCCGGTTCATCGACTTCCTCGACGGCCGCCCGCCCGGTCTGTACCGGGTCAAGGGGTACGTGTACTTCGGCGTCCCCGGGCACGAGGAGAAGTACGAGGTCCATGCGGTGGGCCGGTTCCTCCGGTTCGCTCCGCACCCCTGGGGCCGGACCGAGCCACGCCGGACCCAGCTGGTGATGATCGGCTCCGGAACCGACGCGGCCGCCCTGCTCGCCGGGCTGGAGGCCTGCCGGGAGCCCGAGCCGGGCCGTCTGCACCCCGACACCATGTGGGGCGTGCTGCGGTACGTACGCCAGGAGCAGGAGCAGGAGCAGGAGCAGGAGCAGGAAGCGGATCCGGGGGCCGTCGAGGAGGGTCAGGCCACCTCGACGCCGTAGTCGCCCAGCAGCTCCGCCAGGCCGCCCCGGTAGCCACGGCCGCCGGCCACGAAGTCCCAGTCGCCGTTCGCCCGGCGGCGGAACGAGCCGAGGGCGAGCGCGGTCTCGCCCGGCCGGCCCTCGCCCACCGTCAGCCGGTCCAGTTCCTCGCCGGCCGGGCCGAGCAGCCGTACGTACGCCGCCGAGAATCCGGCGAGGTCGCCCGCCGGGGCTTCCTCCGGGTCGACGGCGGCGACCAGCACCACCCGGTCGGCCCGGTCCGGGAGGTGGTCGAAGGCCACCTCCACCGCCGCACGGTCCGGCGCGGCCTGCGGCCGGGCCCGCACCGAGCCGTCGGGGGTGCTCGGGTTGTTGAAGAACACCAGGTGCTCCTCGGTCAGCACCTCGCCGCCGCGGCAGACCAACGCGCACACGTCGATCGGGACGGCACCCGACCAGTTCAGCCCGAGCACGTTGAACGCGTCCGCCGGTATGAGCGCCGCGGCGGGCGGGGAACCCGCGGGCCCCGGCACCGCGACCGCGGGCATCGCGGCCACGGTGGGCGCCGTGGACACCGAGGGGAACGCGGGGGCGGCCGGGGGAGCGGAGGGCATCGCGGGCGGCGCGGGCGGGAGCGGAACCGGGGCGAGGGGCACCGCGGCCAGGGTCGGGGCCCAGGCGTCCGCGGGGCCCGCCGGGGCGGGCGTACCGGCCGGGGCGGGCGCGCCCGCCGGTGCCGTCGGCGCCGGGCCCGGCTGCCGTCCCGCCGGGCCGCCGCCCAGCCGGCCGCGCAGTCCGTGCCGGTGCAGCAGCTCGACCAGGTCCGGCCCGGACACCAGCTCCAGCGGTTTGCCCTCGGCGAACCGGTGCGAGGAGGGACCGAACGACGAGGTGGTGACCAGGACGCCCTTGTTCGCGCCGCGGTCCTGGACCGTCCCGAAGAGGTCCCGGACCGCTGTCGGCGGCACCGTGTTCCGGTAGCGCTTGACCTGCACCACGATCCGCCCGCCGCGGATCGGTGCCGGGTCCACCGCCTCGACGTCCACCCCGCCGTCTCCGGACCGCTGGGTGGTCACCGCCTCCATGCCCATCGCCCGGAACAGCTCCGCGACCAGGTCCTCGAACGCGATCGGGTCCATGGCGAACAGATCGGGCTCCGGCCCGCCGTGCCCGCCGCCCGCGGCCCCGGCGGCTCCAGGGGCCCCGGCGGCTCCCGCGGACCCGGCGATCGGACCGGGTGCACCGCCCGCCCGCCCGGCGCCGCGGCCCGCCTCCGCGGCCGGCAGCACGGGCCGTACGGCCGTCTGCTGGTCGGGGCGCGCCGACAGCTGCCCGCGGAGTTCCCCCACCAGGCAGTCCACCGCGCTCACCTGCTCCAGGTGCAGACCGGCCACCGCGGCACGGGCGGCCTGCACGGTCGCCAGGTAGATCCGGGCCGGTCGCCCGGTCGCCGGATCGTGCCCGTCCAGGAAGCCGTTGACCACGACCTCGTCCAGTACGCCGGACTCGTCCGCCGCGAACGCCCGGTGCACGACGAGCAGCACGCACTGCGCGAGCACGTCCCGGTACAGCTCGCGCCGCTGGGTGACCGGGCGGGTGGTCTCCTTGTCCTGGTCCGTGCTCGGCACGTACCGCACGGCCCTGGCCTCCGGCACCACCTCGAAGCCGGGCAGCTCCCAGTCCACCACCAGCCGCCGGGACGCCGGGTCGTAGCCGGCCTCGTGCTCCAGGGGCAGCTCCTGCGGCCATCCCGGGGCGGATTCCAGGGCTTCGGAGAAGTGGTCCGCGACGGCCTCGGGGTCCCCGGCGAGCAGGGCGCCGGCCCGGCCGGCCAGTGCCGCGTTGTGCCGGCGGATCTCGGCGAGGCGCTGCTCCGCCCACCGGTCGTACTGCCTCCGGAGCGCTTCGAGTTGCCGCTGCCGTTCGGTCTCCGCGGCGTGTGCCGCCTGCCAGGCCTGGGTGTAGCGGGCGTGCGCCTCGCGCTCGGCCCGCTGCCGCTGCCCCGAGGTCAGCGACCAGCCCGACTGCGCCTGGAAGTGGGCCAGCTGGGGCATCGGCACCGGCTGCGCGAGGTGTCCGGGGTCGAAGGGTTCCACCTGCTCCGGGAGCCGCTGCGCGCCGCCGGCGCGGTAGGCGGGGGCGCGGCAGCCGGCGGCCAGCAGTCCGCGCAGGGCCTCGGCCCTGGCTTCCAGCTCTTCGGTGCGGCGCTGGGCCTCGGCCGCGCGGTGCCTCCGGTAGACGGTCTCCTGCTGCCGCAGGCTCCGTGCGACCTCGCGCTCGTACGCGCGCTGCTGTCGCTCCGCCTCCTGCTGCTGTCGCTGGATGGCTGCCCAGGTCTGCAGCGGACCGTTCGAACGGCGGCTCATCAGCGGCTCTCCCCCCACCGGCAGCGGCGACGACACGAAGGCCGACTGCTCACAAAGACCTTAACGGCCCGAAACGGGACGCGGACCACCCGGACGGAACCGGACCCCGGACGGAACCGGACCCCCGGAAGCATCCCGACCCACCCGGACCGCGCGGACCGGCCGGTCCACCCGGACCCACCCGGACCGCCCGGCCGTCCGGACCGGCCGTGGCGGCGCGGCCACGGACGGTCCGGCGGGCAGGTCCGGTACGGCGGTCAGAGCAGTCCGCCCGCCACCACGTCCACCGGCTTCGCCAGGGGCGCGCCCGAGCCGTCCCGCCGCGGGTCCGGCTCCGGCAGGTCCACCGGGGTGCCGTTGGCCGCGGCGCCGCGGGCCGGGGCGTGGCCCGCCCAGGCCAGTACCAGTCCGTCCTCACCCTTCAGGAACCGCTGGCAGCGCACACCGCCGGTGGCCCGGCCCTTGCGCGGGTACTGGTCGAACGGGGTCAGCTTGGCCGTGGAGACCGAGCCGTCCAGGGTGCCCTGCCCACTGGCGACCGTGAAGACGTAGGCCTCCGCCGCCGGGTCCACCGCCGAGAAATGGATCACCTTGGCGCCGTCGGCGAGCTTGATGCCCGCCATGCCGCCCGCCGGGCGGCCCTGCGGGCGCACCTGGCCGGCCGGGTAGCGCAGCAGCTGGGCGTCGTCGGTGATGAAGACCAGGTCCTCCTCACCGGTGCGCAGCTCCACCGCGCCGACGATCCGGTCGCCCTCCTTGAGGGTGATGACCTCCAGCTCCTCCTTGTTGGCCGGGTAGTCCGGCACCACCCGCTTGACCACGCCCTGCTCGGTGCCCAGCGCCAGGCCCTGGGAGTTCGCCTCGTCCAGCGAGGTCAGGCAGACCACCTTCTCGTCCGGCTCCAGGCCGGACAGGAACTCGCTGAGCGGGGCGCCGCCCGCCAGGTTGGGCGTGGAGGCCGTGTCGGGCAGCTGGGGCAGGTCGATCACCGCGATGCGCAGCAGCCGGCCGGCCGAGGTCACGGCCCCGACGTCCGCCCGGGCCGTCGCCGTGACCTGGGAGACGATCAGGTCGTGCTTGCTGCGTCGGCCGTCGCCCTCGGGCAGCGGCGCGGCCGTCACCGTACGGGCCAGCAGGCCCGTCGAGGACAGCAGCACGCGGCAGGGGTCGTCCGCGACCTCCAGCGGCACCGTCGCCACCGGCGCGCCCGCCGACTCCAGCAGCACCGTGCGCCGCTCGGTGCCGAACTTCTTCGCCACCGAGGCCAGTTCGGAGCTGACCAGCTTGCGCAGCTCGCTGTCCGACTCCAGGATCCGGGTGAGCTCCTCGATCTCGGTGTTCAGCCGGTCGCGCTCCGACTCCAGCTCCAGCCGGTCGAACTTGGTGAGCCGGCGCAGCGGGGTGTCGAGGATGTACTGGGTCTGCACCTCGCTCAGCGAGAAGCGCTCCATCAGGCGCTCCTTGGCCTGCGCCGAGTTCTCGCTCTCCCGGATCAGCGCGATGACCTCGTCGATGTCGAGCAGCGCCACCAGCAGGCCCTCGACCAGGTGCAGCCGGTCGCGGCGCTTGCCGCGGCGGAACTCGCTGCGCCGCCGCACCACGTCGAAGCGGTGGTCGAGGTAGACCTCCAGCAGCTCCTTCAGACCCAGGGTCAGCGGCTGCCCGTCGACCAGCGCCACGTTGTTGATGCCGAAGGACTCCTCCATCGGCGTCAGCTTGTAGAGCTGCTCCAGCACGGCCTCCGGGTGGAAGCCGTTCTTGACCTCGATGACCAGGCGCAGGCCGTGCGCGCGGTCGGTGAGGTCCTTGACGTCCGCGATGCCCTGCAGCTTCTTCGAGCCGACCAGGTCCTTGATCTTCGCGATGACCTTCTCGGGGCCGACCGTGAACGGCAGCTCCGTCACGACCAGGCCCTTGCGGCGGGCCGTCACGTCCTCCACGGACACCGTCGCGCGGATCTTGAAGGTGCCGCGGCCGTTCTCGTACGCGTCCTTGATCCCGGCCAGGCCCACGATGCGGCCGCCGGTCGGCAGGTCCGGGCCCGGGACGAAGCGCATCAGCGCCTCCAGGTCCGCCTGCGGGTACCGGATCAGGTGCCGGGCCGCCGCGATGACCTCGCCCAGGTTGTGCGGGGGCATGTTGGTGGCCATGCCGACCGCGATGCCGGAGGCGCCGTTCACCAGCAGGTTCGGGTACGCCGCGGGCAGGGCGACCGGCTCCCGCTCCTGGCCGTCGTAGTTCGGCGTGAAATCGACCGTGTCCTCGTCGATGGACTCGGTCATCAGCGAGGTCGCGTCGGCCATCCGGCACTCGGTGTACCGCATCGCGGCCGGCGGGTCGTCGTTGCCCAGCGAGCCGAAGTTGCCGTGGCCGTCGACCAGCGGCAGCCGCATGGAGAAGGGCTGCGCCATGCGCACCAGGGCGTCGTAGATCGAGGCGTCGCCGTGCGGGTGCAGCTTGCCCATGACCTCGCCGACGACGCGGGCGCACTTGACGTATCCGCGGTCGGGGCGCAGTCCCATCTCGTTCATCTGGTACACGATCCGGCGGTGCACCGGCTTCATGCCGTCCCGCGCGTCCGGCAGGGCACGCGAGTAGATCACCGAGTACGCGTACTCGAGGAAGGAGCCCTGCATTTCGTCGACGACGTCGATGTCGAGGATCTTCTCCTCGAAATCCTCCGGCGGCGGGGTCTTCGTGCTGCGGCGGGCCATCGCTGCGGCGCTCCTTAACCATGACGGGGGTCTGACGCGGACCATTGTGGCCCTACGCACCGACAACGCCGACTCCGACCCAGGGGGAGCCGCCGCGCGGGGCAGCTCCGGAACCGTACCCGGCGCCCCCGGCGGGGTCGCCGGCCGCCGGGAACTTCTCCGGCTGTCGGTGCGCTTGCATACAGTGACAGGTCTGACGGAAATCCCAGCATCGCGATCGAAGGGACCACATGCCCATGGGTCACACGGCCACCGAGCAGACCGCCTCCGGCGGCCTGACAGCGACCGAGCACCGGCTGGCCAACGGCCTGCGCGTGGTGCTCTCCGAGGACCACCTGACGCCGGTGGCCGCGGTCTGCCTGTGGTACGACGTCGGCTCCCGGCACGAAGTCAAGGGGCGTACCGGCCTGGCTCACCTCTTCGAGCACCTGATGTTCCAGGGCTCGGCGAGCGTGAAGGGCAACGGCCACTTCGAGCTCGTCCAGGGCGCCGGCGGCTCCCTCAACGGCACCACCAGCTTCGAGCGCACCAACTACTTCGAGACGATGCCCACCCACCAGCTGGAGCTCGCGCTCTGGCTGGAGGCGGACCGGATGGGTTCGCTGCTGGCCGCCCTGGACGACGAGTCCATGGAGAACCAGCGCGATGTCGTCAAGAACGAGCGCCGCCAGCGGTACGACAACGTCCCGTACGGCACGGCCTTCGAGAAGCTGACGGCCATGGCCTACCCCGACGGTCACCCGTACCACCACACCCCGATCGGCTCGATGGCCGACCTGGACGCGGCCTCCCTGGAGGACGCCCGCGCGTTCTTCCGCACGTACTACGCGCCGAACAACGCGGTGCTCTCGGTCGTCGGCGACATCGACCCCGAGCAGACCCTCGCCTGGATCGAGAAGTACTTCGGCAGCATCCCGGCGCACGACGGCAAGCAGCCGCCGCGCGACGGCACGCTGCCCGAGACCATCGGCGGGCAGCTGCGCCAGGAGCTCGTCGAGGAGGTGCCCGCCCGGGCCCTGATGGCCGCCTACCGGCTGCCCCACGACGGCACCCGCGAGTGCGACGCCGCCGACGTGGCGCTGACCATCCTCGGTGGCGGCGAGTCCTCCCGGCTCCACAACCGCCTGGTGCGCCGGGACCAGACGGCCGTCGCGGCCGGCTTCGGCATGCTGCGGCTGGCCGGCGCGCCCTCGCTGGGCTGGCTGGACGTGAAGATCTCCGGCGGGGTGGAGACCCCCGTCATCGAGGCCGCCGTGGACGAGGAGCTCGCCCGGTTCGCCGCCGAGGGCCCCACGGCCGAGGAGATGGAGCGCGCCCAGGCCCAGCTGGAGCGCGAATGGCTGGACCGGCTGGGCACGGTGGCCGGCCGAGCCGACGAACTCTGCCGGTTCGCGGTGCTGTTCGGGGACCCGCAGCTGGCGCTGACCGCCGTCCAGCGGGTGCTCGACATCACCGCCGAGGAGGTGCAGGCCGTGGCCGCGGCCCGGCTGCGCCCCGACAACCGGGCGGTGCTGGCCTACGAGCCGCTGACGGCCGAGGACGAGGACGAGGACGACGCCGGGGACGCGGAGGCCGGTGCCGCCGGCGCCGCCGATTCCGGGAACGACGAGAACGAGGGGGCGGAGCAGTGAGCGACACCGCAGCCGTCACGATGACCTTCCACCCGCAGCCGCAGGCCGGCGCGCCCAAGCCGTGGGCGTTCCCCGCCCCCGAGCGAGCCACCCTGCCCAACGGCCTGACCGTGCTCCGCTGCCACCGCCCCGGCCAGCAGGTGGTGGCCGTCGAGATCTTCCTCGACGCCCCGCTGGACGCCGAGCCCGAGGAACTGGACGGGGTGGCCGCGATCATGGCCCGCGCACTGTCCGAGGGCACCGACAAGCACTCCGCCGAGGAGTTCGCGGCCGCGCTGGAGCGCTGCGGCGCCACCCTGGACGCGCACGCCGACCACCCCGGCGTCCGGGTCTCCCTGGAGGTGCCCGCCTCCCGCCTGCCCAAGGCGCTGGCCCTGCTCGCCGAGGCGCTGCGAGCCCCCGCCTTCGCCGACGGCGAGGTGGACCGGCTGGTCCGCAACCGGCTCGACGAGATCCCGCACGAGCTCGCCAACCCGCAGCGCCGGGCCGCCAAGCAGTTCTACAAGGAGCTGTTCCCGGCCGGCTCGCGGATGTCCCGGCCGCGCCAGGGCACCGAGGAGACCGTCGCCCGGATCGACTCCGCCGCCGTGCGCGCCTTCTACGAGGCCCACGTACGCCCCGCCACCGCCACCGCGGTCGTCGTCGGCGACTACACCGGCATCGACCTGGACGCGGTGCTGGCGGACACCCTGGGCGGCTGGACCGGCGGTACCGCCGCGCCCCGCCCGGTGCCCCCGGTGACCGCCGACGACACCGGCCGCGTGATCATCGTGGACCGGCCCGGCGCGGTGCAGACGCAGCTGCTGATCGGCCGGATCGGGCCGGACCGGCACGACCGCGTGTGGGCGGCCCAGGTGCTGGGCACGTACTGCCTGGGCGGCACCCTGACCTCCCGGTTGGACAAGGTGCTGCGCGAGGAGAAGGGCTACACCTACGGGGTGCGCGCCTTCGGGCAGGTGCTGCGGTCCACCCGGGAGGGCACCGGAGCGGCCATGCTGGCCATCAGCGGCTCCGTGGACACCCCGAACACCGGTCCGGCGCTGCAGGACCTCTGGACGGTGCTGCGGACGCTCGCCGAGGGCGGCCTGACCGATGCCGAACGGGACGTGGCGGTGCAGAACCTGGTGGGCGTGGCCCCGCTGAAGTTCGAGACCGCGGCCTCCGTCGCCGGCACCCTCGCCGACCAGGTCGAGCAGCAGCTCCCGGACGACTTCCAGGCGGAGTTGTACGCGCGGCTGGCCGAAACCGGCACCGTGGAGGCGACGTCGGCCGTGGTCAGCGCCTTCCCGGTGGACCGCCTGGTGACGGTGCTCGTCGGTGACGCGGCGCAGATCGCCGAGCCGGTGCGGGCGTTGGGCATCGGCGAGGTGACCGTGGTCGCCAACTGACCGTGATCACCCGCTGATTGCGGTCGCCGACCGACCGTGCCGGCGACGGCCGGCCGGGTCAGGCCGCCGTCAACTGGGTTTCGGGGCAAGGGGTCCTGGCGCGTTGTCCGCCAGGGCCCCTTTGCGCTTGAATGTCCGGGTTGCGGGTGGGGTTGCCTGTATGTCGTGTGGCGTACGCAACAAAAACCCGTGTCCATTTGGTGATCGAGTGATGATCCGCCTAGCGTCGGTCTCGCTGTCCGTCAGCTGCAACAGCCGCACCCGCGGCACCGGACAGCGATCGCCGAGTCCCCGTCAGGCGCGAGCCTGGGGAGCCGGGGACCCACATCAGTCCCTGGGGTGAATCGGACCGCCTCCGCGCGAGGGGTCCGTAGGAGACCTTCCTGCTCCGAACCCGTCAGCTAACCCGGTAGGCGAGAAGGAAGGAAAGGATCACCCTTTTCATGGGCACTCGTGGCGCCGGCAAGCACCGTGGTTCCAGCCGCCTGACGAAGAAGACCGCCGGCATAGCCGGGATCGCCGCCCTCGCCACCACCGGCGTCATCGGCGCCTTCGCGGCCCCGGCCTTCGCCGCCGACAACGACCACGCGCCGCAGGACGCGGGCCTGAACACGATCAGCGTCGGTGACGACGCGGCCGGCGAGATCGAGGCCCAGGCTGACGCCCAGCAGGCCGCCGCCGAGGCCGCCGCCCTCAAGGCCCAGGCCGAGGCCGAGGCCAAGCAGCGGGCCGCCGAGGCCAAGCGCATGGCCGAGGTCCGTGCGAAGGCGGAGCGCGAGGCCAAGGAGCGCGCCGAGCGCGAGGCCGAGCGGAAGCGGCTGAACACCTTCGTCTCCCCGCTCTCCGACTCCTACGTCTCCACCCAGTACAAGGCGGGCGGCGGCATGTGGTCCTCCGGCAGCCACACCGGCATCGACTTCCACGCGGCCTCCGGCACCGTGGTCCGCGCCGTGGGCATGGGCACCGTCGTCGAGGCGGGCTGGGGCGGCGCCTACGGCAACAACGTGGTCATCAAGCACGCGGACGGCACCTACACCCAGTACGGCCACATGTCCTCGCTGAACGTGCGCGTCGGCCAGCAGGTCACCCCGGGCCAGCAGATCGGCCTGTCCGGCTCCACCGGCAACTCCAGCGGCCCGCACCTGCACTTCGAGGCCCGCACCGGCGCCGACTACGGCTCGGACATCAACCCGATCACGTACCTGCGCCAGCACGGCGTCACCGTCTGACCGGACGAGTCACCGTCTGACCGGACGAGTCACCGTCTGACCGGACGCGTGACCGTCCGACCGGACGCACCGCCCGAAGATTCCAGAAGAAGGCCCCGGCTCACCGAGCCGGGGCCTTCTTCTGTTTTTCCCCTCCGCGCTCGGAAAATTCGGCGCTCTGCCATACAGTTCTTGGACCGGTATCCGATCGGTGCCGGTATCCGTGACGGAATCGGCGGCTCGTAATCAGGCGGAGGTCCGGTCTTGCGTATTCCTGCGCATGCGGTGTGTACGGCAATTCGCGACGATATTGTCGCCGGCGTCTTCGAACCGGGCAGCAGACTCACCGAGGAACTGCTGGCCCGCCGGTACGGGGTCTCCCGGGTCCCGGTCCGCGAGGCGCTGCGCACCCTGGAGTCCGAGGGTTTCGTGATCACCCGGCGGCACGCGGGCGCGTGCGTGGCCGAGCCGACCGTGCAGGAGGCGGCGGACCTGCTGGAACTGCGGATGCTGCTGGAGCCGCTGGCGGCGGCGCGGGCGGCCCGGCGCCGTACGGACGCCCACCTGAAGGTGCTGCGGGGGCTGGTCCGGCTGGGCCAGGAGCGGGCCCGGCAGGGGCAGGGCGAGGACCTGCGGGCGCTGGGCGGCTGGTTCCACGAGACGCTGGCCCAGGCGTCGGCCAGCCCCGGCCTGATCGCGCTGCTGGCGCAGCTGCGGCACAAGGTCGCCTGGATGTTCGCCGTCCAGGCGCCGGTCCGTCCCGTGGAGTCCTGGGCGGAGCACGGTGCGATCGTGGACGCGGTGGCGCGGGGCGACGCGGAGCGGGCCCGTGCCCTGATGGCGGCGCACGCGGAGCGGACGGAGGAGGCGCACCGGCCGCGCCGGCACGGGGCGCGGGCGCGTGCGGTGCGGTGAGGAGTCGGCAACGTGACGTCAACACGGCGGGCGGCGAAATGTAACACCGGCCGTATACAAAGAATGGGCTGCCGGGTGCGCGGCCACTTTGAGTATTTCCGGGCGGTGGCCGGTCCGCGTATTTTCCGGTGCCCCGGAATTCGAGAGAAGCCGGGTATTCTCGCGCCGCCCGTCCCCGCTTTCTCGATTTCACGTCCGCCCGCTCGTTCGAGGCGTACGTGAAATGTGCCGGCGGCGTCGCGTCCGGGGGAATTCACCACATGCCGGAGCCGCGGCTCCCGACCAAGTGGAGCCGCGGCCCTGGGGTGTGCGGGGACCGGAGGGTCAGACCGTCTCGGGGAGTTCCTCCAGGCCTTCGGCCACCAGCTTGGCCAGGCGGTCCAGCGCGACCTCGGCGCCCTCCGCCTCGGAGGCGAGCACGATCTCCTCGCCGCCCTGGGCGCCCAGGCCCAGCACCGCGAGCATGGAACCGGCGTTGACCGGGGTGCCGTCCGCCTTCGCGATCGTCACCGGGATGCCGGAAGCCGTCGCCGCACGGACGAAGATCGAGGCGGGACGAGCGTGCAGGCCCTCGGCCCAGCCGACGTTGACGCGGCGCTCTGCCATGGTGGTTGCCCTTCAGGTTCTGGCGGTTGTCTAGACCAGTCTCTCACGGTGTGCGGAATGCTCCGACCGACCTCCGGTCCGGTGTCCTCGCCGTGGGACCTTCCCCAGCTTGCACCGATTTACCCCGTATGTACCCCACGCCGCGCGAGGGCCCACCAGCCCGTTCCGGCCTTAAGATCACCCCATGACCACCGCGTCGGATCCCTCGTACCCGGCCCACTGGGAAGCGGACGTCGTGCTGCGTGACGGCGGCACCGCCCGCATCCGCCCGATCACTCCCGAGGACGCAGACCGGCTGGTCAGCTTCTATGCGCAGGTCTCGGAGGAGTCGAAGTACTACCGCTTCTTCGCCCCGCACCCGCGGCTCTCCGACCGCCAGGTCCACCGCTTCACCCACCATGACTACGTGGACCGCGTCGGGCTCGCCGCCACCGTCGGCGGCGAGTTCATCGCCACCGTGCGCTACGACCGGATCGACGCCGAGGGCCGCCCCGCCTCCATCCCCGCCGACCGGGCCGAGGTCGCCTTCCTCGTCCAGGACGCCCACCAGGGCCGCGGCGTGGCCTCCGCCCTCCTCGAACACATCGGCGCGGTGGCCCGCGAACGCGGCATCCGCCGCTTCGTCGCCGAGGTGCTGCCCGCCAACACGAAGATGATCAAGGTGTTCAAGGACGTGGGCTACCAGCAGACGAGGAGCTTCGCGGACGGCTCCGTGCACCTCACCCTCGACCTCGAACCGACCGCCGAGTCCCTCGCCGTCCAGCGCGCCCGCGAACAGCGCGCCGAGGCCCGCTCGGTGCAGCGGCTGCTCGCCCCCGGTTCCGTCGCCGTGATCGGGGTCAGCCGGTCCGGCGGCGGCGTGGGCGCCGCCGCCCTGCGCAACCTGCGCGACAGCGGCTTCCGCGGCCACCTCTACGCGGTCAACCACGCCCTCCCCGCCGGCGGCATAGCCGGTGACCTGCTGGAAGGCGTCCGCGCCTACCGCTCGCTCGCCGATGTCGGCGCCCCCGTCGACCTCGCGGTCGTCGCCGTCCCCGCGGACCGCGTCCCCGAGGTGGCCGCCGCCTGCGGGGAGCACGGGGTCCAGGGCCTCGTCGTCCTGTCCGCCGGATACGGCGAGAGCGGCCCCGAGGGCCTGGAGCGCCAGCGCGAACTCCTGCGCCAGGCGCGGTCGTACGGGATGCGGATCATCGGCCCCAACGCCTACGGGGTCATCAACACCTCGCCGGAGGTCAGCCTCAACGCCTCGCTCACCCCGGCCCCCGCACCGGCCCGCGGCCGGATCGGGCTGTTCACCCAGTCCGGCGCGATCGGCATCTCCCTGCTGTCCGGACTGCTGCGCCGCGGCGAAGGGCTCTCCTCCTTCGTCTCGGCCGGCAACCGCGCCGACGTCTCCGGCAACGACATCCTCCAGTACTGGTACGAGGACCCGGACACGGACGTGGCCCTGATGTACCTCGAAACCCTCGGCAACCCGCGGAAGTTCACCCGCCTCGCGCGCCGCACCTCGGCGGTCAAGCCGGTGGTCGTCGCCAAGGGCGGCAGCCACACCGGGGTCACCCCGGCCGGGCACGCCGTCCCCGGCACCCGCCTCCCCGACGCCACCGTCTCGGCGCTGCTGCGCCAGGCCGGCGTGATCCGGGTGGACACCGTCACCGAACTGGTCGACGCCGGACTGCTGCTGGCCGCGCAGCCGCTGCCCGACGGCTCCCGGGTGGCGATCCTCGGCAACTCCGAGTCCCTGGGCGTGCTCACCTACGACGCCTGCGTGTGGGAGCGGCTGCGCCCGCGGCCCCCGCTCGACCTGACCACGGAGGCGACGCCGGAGGACTTCCGGGCCGCCCTCGCCGACGCCCTGGCCTCCGCGGAGAACGACGCGGTGGTCGTCACCGCCATACCGGCGGTGGGGGAACCGGAACTGGCCGACGAGCTGGCCCAGGCCCTGCGCGAGGCCGTCGCTGAGGTACCGGGCAAGCCGGTGCTGGTGGTCCACGTCGAGCTCGGCGACCTGGCCGACGCCCTGTCCGCCGGGCGTCCGCCGGCCCCCGCCGGCCTCGCGGGCCTCCCGCCCGCCCCCGCCGCGCCCACCCCGGGCGAGGCCCCTTCCGGCGCGCAGCCCGGCCCCGCCGCGACCACGGCTGCGCCCGCCGACGTACAGCCCGGCGCCGTGCGACCCCCCGCCGACGGGCCCGCGGCGCCGCCCTTCCGCATCCCCGCCTATCCCGCGGCCGAACGCGCCGCCCGCGCCCTGGCCCAGGCCGTCCGCTACGCCGACTGGCGCCGCGCCAACGCCGAGACCGGCAGCATGCCCGAGTACGAGGACATCGACGAGGCCGGAGCGGCCGCGCAGCTCGCCGCACTGCTGCGGGAGGCCGAAGGCGACGCCGCGCTGACCCTCGACCCGGCGGACGCCGCCGCGCTGCTGGCCCGGTACGGCATCCGCGTCCTGCCCACCTTCCCCGCACCCACCCCGGACGCGGCCGTCGAGGCGGCCCGGCGGATCGGCTACCCCGTCGCCCTCAAGACCACCGCCCCGCACCTGAGGCACCGTGCCGACCTGGGCGGCGTACGACTGGACCTGAGCACCGAGACCGAGCTGCGCCGGTCCTACGAGGAGCTGACCGAGACCCTCGGGAAGCCGGCCGAGCTGCAGCCGGTCGTCCAGGCCATGGTGCCGCGCGGGGTGGACACCGTGATCCGGTCCGTGATCGACCCGGCCGTCGGCGCGGTGCTCTCGTTCGGCCTGGCCGGCGTCGCCTCCGAGCTCCTCGGCGACACCGCCCACCGCCTGGTCCCCGCCACCTCCCGCGACGCGGCCGAGCTCATCCGGTCCATCCGGACCGCCCCGCTCCTGTTCGGCTGGCGCGGCAGCGACCCCGTCGACACCCCGGCCCTGGAGGAGCTGCTGCTGCGGCTGTCCCGGCTGGTCGACGACCACCCCGAGGTGGTCGGGGTCTCCCTGGAACCGGTCGTGGTCGCCACCGAGGGGCTCTCCGTGCTGAGCGCGAGCGTCCGCGTCGCGCGCCCGCCCGCCCGCACCGACCTCGGCCCGCGGACCCTGCCCAGCTACTGAGCGGAACGCCACCGGACCCGGCCCGGGGGCGCGCGGCGGCCGCAGGGCGCCGCACGGCGAGGCCGGAGCGCCCCGTACGGGCCGTAGGATGGACCCCATGGCGAAATCCGGTACGACGACCCAGGGGCTGCGCGCGGCGATCGAGCGCAGCGGCTACTACCCGGCCCTCGTGGCCGAGGCCGTGGAGGCCGCGGTGGGCGGCGAGCCGATCTCGTCGTACCTGGTCCACCAGGAGACCACCTTCGACTCCAACGAGGTGCGCCGCCACGTCACGGTGCTGGTCCTGACCGACAACCGCTTCATCGTCAGCCACACCGACGAGCAGGCCGCCGACGCGGGCTCGCCGTCCCCGTACGCGACCACCTCCACCGAGTCGGTCAAGATCGGCGCGATCTCCTCGGTGGTCCTCAGCCGCGTCGTGGCCAACCCCGAGTCCTACACCCCGGGCACCCTGCCCCGGGAGGTCGTCCTCACCATCGGCTGGGGCGCGGTCTCCCGGATCGACCTGGAGCCCGCCGCCTGCGGCGACCCGAACTGCGATTCCGACCACGGCTACACCGGTAACTCCACCGCCGACGACCTGAGCCTGCGGGTCAGCGAGGCCGGCGACGGCCCCGAGACGGTCCGCCAGACCCTGGCCTTCGCCCAGGCGCTCTCCGAAGCCACCGCCGCCGGCTCCGCCGCGGCCCGCTGATGGCGTACACCCACGAGCAGCCGGACTGGCACGAGCCCGAGCCGCTGGACCCCGGCAGGGCCCCCGTGCCCGAATACGGCGCCGGCTCGCTCGCCGACCTGCTGCCCACGCTGGCGGCCGGCCAGGGCGTGCCCGGAGTCTCCGCGACCCTCGCCGAGCTCACCCCGGCCGACCGCAACTGCGTCTTCCTGATCGACGGGCTCGGCTGGGAGCAGGTCAGGGCCCACCCGGCCGAGGCGCCCTTCCTCACCTCGCTGCTGCCCTCCTCCCGCGGCGGCACCGGCCGACCGATCACCGCCGGCTTCCCGGCGACCACCGCCACCTCGCTGGCCTCGGTCGGCACCGGCCTCCCGCCGGCCCGGCACGGCCTGCCCGGCTACGCCGCCCGCAACCCGGAGACCGGCGAGCTGATGAACCAGCTCCGCTGGCACCCGTGGACCCCTCCCGCGGTCTGGCAGCCGTACCCGACGGTCTTCGCGCTCGCCGACGCCGCCGGAGTGGCCACCGCCCAGGTGTCCTCGCCGGCCTTCCAGACCACCCCGCTCACCAAGATCGCACTGAGTGGCGGCACCTTCCACGGCCGGATGAGCGGCGAGGAGCGGATGGACCTGGCCGCGGACCGGCTCGCCGCCGGAGACCGCTCGCTGGTCTACACGTACTACAGCGAACTCGACGGCGCCGGACACCGGCACGGCGTGGACTCCGACCTCTGGCGCGGCCAGCTGATGTACGTGGACCGGCTCGTACAGCGCCTGGCGGAGCAACTCCCGCCGCGCACCGCCCTCTACGTCACCGCCGACCACGGCATGGTCGACATCCCGTTCGACGAGGAAGCGCGCATCGACTTCGACGAGGACTGGGAACTGCGCGCGGGAGTCGCCCTGCTGGGCGGCGAGGGCCGCGCCCGGCACGTGTACGCCGTCCCGGGCGCCGAGGCCGACGTGCTCACCGTCTGGCGCGAGGTGCTCGGCGACCGGTTCTGGGTCGCGAGCCGCGAAGAGGCCCTGGCCCTGGGCTGGTTCGGCCCGCCGGGGGAGTGCGACGAGCGCGTCCTCGGCCGGATCGGCGACGTGATCGCCGCGGCCCACGGCGACGTCGCGATCACCGCGTCCGTCAACGAGCCCAACGAGTCCGGCCTGACCGGCATGCACGGCTCGATGACCCCGGCGGAGCAACTGGTCCCGCTCCTCGAAGTCCGCACCCCCTGACCTTCCGCACATCGCCGACCCTTGCCGAAAGGTTCCGTACCCCCCATGCCCGAGCTGGTGTTCTTCTCCGGAACGATGGACTGCGGAAAGAGCACTCTGGCGCTCCAGATCACGCACAACCGCTCCGCACGCGGCCTGCAGGGGGTGATCTTCACCCGCCAGGACCGGGCCGGCGAGGGCAAACTGTCCTCGCGCCTGGGCCTGGTCACCGACGCGGTGGAGGTCGCCGACGAGATGGACCTCTACGCGTATCTCGTCGGCGAGCTGTCCCAGGGCGGGAAGGCCGACTACGTCATCGTCGACGAGGCCCAGTTCCTGGCCCCGGAGCAGATCGACCAGCTGGCCCGGATCGTGGACGACCTGGACCTCGACGTGTTCGCCTTCGGTATCACCAGCGACTTCCGCACCAAGCTCTTCCCGGGCTCCCAGCGGCTGATCGAACTGGCGGACCGGGTCGAGACGCTCCAGGTCGAGGCGATGTGCTGGTGCGGCGCCCGCGCCACCCACAACGCCCGCACGGTGGGGGGCGAGATGGTCGTCGAAGGCGAGCAGGTCGTGGTGGGGGACGTGGGCGTGGCCGCGGAGATCGTCGGGTACGAGGTCCTGTGCCGCCGTCATCACCGTAAGCGGATGACGAGTGCGACCGCGCGCGCGGGGGCCCTGTCCCCCGACGTACTGCCGGTCACCTCGGGCTGACCTGTGCGATGACGCCGAGACCTGCCCCCTGAGGCGAGGTCAAGGCTGCTACCGAGGGGCGCCGGACGTCGTCGGCGCGTAGCCTTGAGACGGGTCTCACCCCCATGGTCCGACTCTCGCGCGGGGTGTGGTCGCCCGACTGTCGAGGAACAGTGACCCGTCTTATGCCTCGCACGCCTGACAGGAAACCGCCGCAGGACCTCAGCGCCCGAGCCGCAGTGCTGCGTGAGCGGGCGGAGCGTGCCGGACGCCGCCGCAGAGTGCGGTTCACGGTGATCGTGAGCGTCGTCGTGGCCGCGGTCATCGCCGGGCTCGCGCTCGTGGTGCTCTCCGCGAGCGGCGGTCCGTCCCGTCCCACGTCTGCTGGGTCCGGCATACCGGCCACCCCGATGAAGACCGCCTCGGGCCGTACGGCCGACCCGCCGTGGGCCGCGCCGAACGATCGTTCCGCGCGGGTAGCGGCGGCCGGGCTGCCGATGCTGGGCGAGGAGAGCAACGTCGAGCACATCCACGCCCACCTGGACGTCATCGTGAACGGCAAACCGGTGGTCGTCCCCGCGGACATCGGCATCGACCTGAAGACGAAGCGGCTCAGCCCGCTGCACACCCACGCGGAGAACGGCGTGATCCACGTCGAGTCCCCGGTCAAGGCCGTCTTCACCCTCGGCCAGTTCATGACCGAATGGGACGTCGCCCTCACCCAGGACTCCATCGGCGGGCTCAAGGCCGGCGGCGACAACGCATTCCGCGCCTACGTGAACGGCAAGGCGCGCCCCGGCAACCCGGCCGCGATCGAGCTCCGGGACCATGACGAGATCGCGCTCGTGTACGGACCGGCAGGCCTGAAGGTCGACGTGCCCAGCAGCTACGACTGGCCGAAGAAGCCCAGGTGAGCAGCGGATACGGGAATCCGACCCCTTGACGGTCCGTGCCCCGCGGCACAAAGCGGCACCCGTGTTCCTGCCGGACTCCACGACGCCTGCCCTCATGCCCGGAAAGTGACGTGCCGGTCACCCGCAGTCCCGGCCTCCCGCCGAAACGGCTCCTACCGGGATGGCGGAAGGACGTCAAGCCACGTTCTCCAGTGGCATGACGCGTCTCGCCCGATCGGGTTTATTTGAAGTCACGGCCTCACCTCAACCCCTACCCATAACAAAATACGAGGCCGAGCTTTTCCTCATTTCCGCGGGGGTGAAAAACAAAACCCGCAAAACTTGAGGGAGGATCCCATGAACGGGCATTTCTGGACGCGTCGTATGGCGGCGGCCACGGCCACCCTGGCGCTGGCAGGCGCCGTCGCGGTGGTTCCGGCCACGGCCTTCGCGTCGCCGACCGTACACACCGTCGCGTGCCGCGCACGTTAGTGCCGGGGCTTTCCGCGCCCCCGGCCGCGGTTTCCGCGGCCGGTGTTTCTCACGGGGAAAGGAGGGGTCGCCATGCGGTATGACCACTGCCTTTAGTTCAAGCAGGTCGGGCCCGGGAGAATGCCGGGCCCGACCTCACTTCACTCCACTCCACTTCACACGCGAACCGCCGAGATCGGAAACAGGAACGAAGGCCAATGACGACATCCATCAGCTACGACCCTTTGGACTGGGCGACGATCGTCGACCCGTATCCGGTCTATGCCGAGATGCGCTCCCGCGCGCCGGTGTTCTGGCACGAAAAGATGCAGTCCTGGGTGCTCACCCGGTACGGCGACTGCCGAGAGGTACTGCGCAACCACGCGTTGTGGGCGCGGGACCTGCGCCGAGTCGGCGCCGAGGTTCCCGAGGAGCGACTGAACATCCAGTACCAGGACCCGCCGGAGCAGGCGAAGTTGCGGGCTTTGATCGTCAACGCCATGCGCGCCCCGGACATGCGCGAGATCTGCCGGCGCGCCCGTCCCGATCTCGAAGGGCATTTCGAACGGCTCCGCGACCGGGACGAGTTCGACCTCATGAGCGAGATCGCGGCCCCGCTGTCGCTGCAGATCACCTGTGACCTGGTCGGCGTGGAACCGCCGCCGCTGGACACGTACGTGAGGATCTTCGAAGGGCTGACCCGGCGGATGGACAGCGGGCTCGATCCGCGCCACGCCGAGCCCGGGGAGAAAGTGGGACTCGAACTCCACGCCATGATGAAGGCGTGGTTCGCGGAGACCCGCCTTCCGGGAATGATCGCGAGCCTGCGGGAGAGCCCGCACACCGAGTCGATGCCGGACGCATACGTCCGGAACACGGTGAGTGCGGTCTTCAACGCCAGTTACAGCACGGTCTACGCCTCGACCGGAGCCGTCGTCCTGACCCTGTTGCAGCATCCACACGTGCTCGATCAGCTGCGCGATCGAAGTCTGACGGCCACCGGGGTGGCGGAGCTGATCCGCTTCTGCAGCCCGGCCCAGGGCACGAGCCGGGTGGCGACCGAGCGCACGCGGATCGGCGACACCACGATCGAGCAGGGCGAGTCCGTCGTGACCCTTTTCGCCGCAGCCAACCGGGATCCGGAGTACTTCGAGCGGCCGGACGAGCTCGTTCTCGACCGTACGCCCAACCAGCATCTGGGATTCGGATGGGGCCCGCACATCTGCGCCGGCGCACAACTCGCAACGGACTGGCTGTGTGAGCTCATCGACTTCCTGAACGAGCGGCCGCCGGCGTTGACCTTGGCCGGCGAGCCCAGGTACATGCGCTCCGCGACGCTTCGGAATCTGGAAGCGCTGCCCGTGCGCCTGGGCCATTGATCCCATGTGTCGATCCCGGGCGGGCGCACGGGCCCGGCGCCGAGAAGCAATCGCGTCCGCTCGTGCCCGACCGACCCCTGTTCACGAGCGAGGAAGGATCCGGAAGGCATGGCCAGGAAGCTGATGCTCGACGTGACGCCACTGCGGCAGTCGTCGGCATTCCGCCTGCTCTGGATCGGGCAAGCCGTATCCGGCGTCGGCGGACAGATGACCGTTTTCGCCACGGCGCTCCAGGTCTATCTGCTCACGAAGAGCACTCTGGCGGTCGGCGTCATCGGTGTGTGCAACGTGCTTCCCATGCTGTCCGTAGCGCTGGTCGGAGGCACACTCGGGGACAGGTACGACCGCAGGAAGATCGTGCTTTTCGCGGGTGTCGGTCAGGTGGCGGTGTCGCTGGCGTTCGCCGTGCAGGCCATCGCCGGGAACGACCGGATCTGGCTGCTCTATGTCCTCTGTGTCGCCCAGTCGACCCTCGGCGCCGTCAGCGTCCCGGCCAAACGGACCTTCATGGCGCACCTGCTGCCCAAGGACCAGATCCCCGCGGGCGCCGGCCTCACCATGCTCACGATGCATTTCGCCGGGATCGCGGGCCCGATCCTCGCCGGTGCGGTCGCCGGTGTCTGGGGACTGCAGGTGTGTTACGCCGTGGACGCCCTCAGTTTCCTCGTTGCGATCTACGTCGTCGCGAAACTCCCGGCCATGCCGCCGCAAGGATCGATCGCCCGCCCCGGCGCCAAGGCGATCGTCGCAGCCCTGCGCTACATCCGGGTCAACGAGGTCCTCAGGGGTGCGTTCCTCGCCGATCTCAGCCTGACGCTGCTCGCGACCCCGACCGCGCTGCTTCCGGCGGTCAATGAGCTGCATCTGGGTGGCGATGCCGAGACGCTCGGCATGCTGATGGCGGCGCCGGCCGTCGGAGGCGTCCTGGGATCGCTGTTCTCCGGGCGGGCCGGTCGAGTCGCCCACAAGGGCCGGGGCATGCTGCTCGCAGGTGGCGTATGGGGAACCTGCATCGCGGTTTTCGGGCTGGTCCGGGCTCCGGCACTCGCGATCGCGCTCCTGGTGGTCGCCGGCATGGCGGACGTCATCAGCGTCGTCCTCCTCACGACGATCGTCCAGACCACGGTGGACGACAACTACCGCAGCAGGGTGAGCGCGTTCGAGTTCGTGGTGGGCGCCGGCGGTCCGCAGCTCGGCGGCATGCGCGCGGGCGCGCTCGGCGCGGTCACCTCACCCGGCCTGTCCGCCGTCATCGGCGGCGCGACGTCCGTTCTCGCGGCAGCGCTGCTGGCCGTCGCCTTGCCGAAGTTCACCCGGTGGGAATCCGGGTCCGCGGACCGGGCGACCACCGCGGAACGCGTCGGCGAGCCGTCTGAAATCAAGGCATGTGCCGACTTGGAAAGGGATTGAGATGACTTCGGAGATTCTTTCACCGCAGCAGGCGGACACCGCCGCCGATGTGTCACGGGTGACCCGGTCGGATACGGCCGCCGGCCCGATCGTCAATGCGTGGAACGAATGGGACCCGCTCGAGGAGATCCTCGTCGGCCGTGCGGACGGAGCCTGCTTCGAACCGACCGAATCCGGGTACCGCCCCCAACTCCGCGGAACCCCCGGCGGTCAGGACTTTCCCACCGGGCCGAAGCCGCCCGATGTGATAGCCCGCGCCAACGAGGAGCTGGAAGGGCTCGCCGAGCTCCTGCGCACGCTCGGGGTGACGGTTCGCCGTCCCGGCGCCGCCGATTTCACGACGGCCGTGAAGACGCCGTCCTTCGAGGTCGAGAACCAGTACTGCTCCGTCTGTCCCCGCGACGTCCTCATCACGGTCGGGAACCAGATCATCGAGGCCACGATGTCGCGGAGGGCCAGGTTCTTCGAGTACCTGCCGTACCGGAGCCTCGTCTACGACTACTGGACCGCCGACGAGCGCGTGGTGTGGACCGCGGCCCCGAAGCCTTCCATGAGCGACACGATGTACCGGCCGGAATTCTGGGGGCTGACCCTGGCCGAGCGGCACGCCAGGATGCACGACTTCGAGTTCTGCGTCACGCAGGACGAAGTGGTCTTCGATGCGGCCGACATCACCAGGGCGGGCCGCGACATCTTCGTCCAGGAATCCATGACGACCAACCGGGCGGGCATCCGCTGGCTGCGAAGAGAGCTCGAACCCCGCGGCTTCCGTGTCCATACCCTGCACTTCCCGCTCGACTTCTTTCCCTCCCACATCGACTGCACGTTCGTCCCGCTGCGACCGGGGCTGGTGCTCACCAACCCCGACCGGCCGCTCGAGGCCGACGAGCGGGAGTTCTTCGAACGCAACGGATGGCGCCTCGTCGACGCACCGGCGCCGGCGTACGGCAATGACGAGATGCCCCGCTACTGCCAGTCCTCCAAGTGGCTGTCGATGAACCTGCTGAGCGTCGCTCCGGACGTGGTCGTCTGCGAAGCGAGCGAGAAGAACCTGCACGAGCTGCTGCGCGGGCTGGGGTTCGAGGTCCTCACGGTCCCGTTCCGCAACGTCTACGAGTTCGGCGGCTCGCTGCACTGCGCGACCTGGGACGTCCGCCGGACCGGCGAGTGCCAGGAGTACTTCACCGTTCCGGATCACGCCCCGCGGCGCACCCCCGGCACCGACCCGGGCTTGGGAATCCACCGAGTCCCGATCACCCACTTCTGACGGAGGAAGACCATGCACGTTCTGCACATCGGCGCCCACCCCAAGGCGATCCGCGGGCTCCACCGCGGCGGCCACGAGGTCACGGTGCTGTACGAGGCGGCGGACGGGGACCGGATGTACCGCACCCCCGGGCTCAGAGAACTCGCGACCCGCGCCTGCGCGGTCGATTCCTACCGCCATGTCGAAGCGCTGTGGTCGGCCCTGCACCATCTCGGACCGATGCCGAAGGTGGACGCGGTGCTGACGACCAACGAGTACGGAGTCGTCGGTTCCGCCCTCCTCGGCGAGCGGCTCGACGCCATCGCCCTGGACCCCGCCGTCGCACTCGCCTGCCGGGACAAGGCACTGCAGAAGAGCAAGTGGCGTGAGGCGGGCGTCCCGACGGCGAGGTGCGTGGTCCTGCCGGAGGCAGCGGCGCAGTCCGCCGACGCCGTGGAGACGCTGCTGGCCGAGGCCGGCCTCGAGTTCCCGGTCGTCGTCAAGCCCCCGGCCGCCGGCGGCGCGGAGTCGGTGTCGGTCGCGGAGACCGCCCACGACATCGTGGCCGTCGCCCGGCAGAACCCTCAGCTGCGCAGGATTCTCGTGGAGGAGTTCGTCGACGGCCCGGAATGGCACTTCGACGGCTTCGTCCGGAACGGATCGATCGGCAGGCTGATGGTCTCCCGGTACGGCGCACCCCTGCTGTGCACCAAGCGGGGCGAGCCGACCCGGTCGATGGGTCTGCCTCCCGCCGGGCATCCCGGCGCGTACGCCGCCGCGAACGAGTTCGCGACGCGCGCGCTCGAGGCGCTCGGCCTGGAGACCGGCGTCTTCCATTTCGAGGCGTTCGGCCACCCGGGCGGGTTCGTCGCCAACGAACTCGCCTGCCGGCCCGGTGGCAGCGGGCTGTGGACGGTTGCCGAGAAGACGATCGGCCTCGACCTGTTCGCCGCCGCCACGCAGCTGTTCACCGGAGACGAGGTGGAGACGCTCACGGCGTCGCCGGACAAGGTCCACGGATGGGTTCACCTGCCGTCGGTGGCCGGGTTCCCGAACACCGTGAACGAGGCCGACATCAGGGCCCTCCCGGGCGTCGACGGCGTCGTTCTCGTGCCGGTGGGCGTGCCGATGCGGGACATGTCCGAGACCTCGTCCGCCGGGATCGGGTACGCGACCGTCGCCGCGGCGGACGAAGCCGAGTGCCGGCAGGTCATGGCCGAGGCCGTGGCCCGGGTACGAGCGATCCACGACGAGCGCGGCCGCGCCGCACTCCGGGCCGGGACCGAGGTCGCCTCGGTCGGCGCACCCCTCCGCCCCACCCACCGGGCGCCGGCGATGGGAATGCGATGAGACTCCTGATGGCGAACGACATCGACGACACCCTGTTCCTCCGGCCGGACCCCCGGGCCTGGGCGCAACGCGTGTTCTGGTTCGCGGAGGAGGGCGATCTCGTCCTCGTCTCCGACACCCCGGATCCGGACTTCGTCCGGCACGTCGGCAGGGTCAAGGGCACCGACATGTCCCGGGTGGACGTCCGTCTGTGCCCCGAGGGCCGGCACGGCCGGCGACGGATCGACTTCCTCGCGCTGTTCGACCGGGGGTTCCTGGACTCGATCGGCCGGGACGTCGCCGGCGTCACCGAGGTGTTCGGCCTGTTCCCGTCCGCCCAGTTGAGCGAGTTCGCCTCACGGCTCGGGATCCGGGACCGCCTGCCGGGAGCGGAGTTCATCGCCCAGGGCGGTGGCGAGCTGGCCAACAGCAAGGGGACCTTCCGAGCCCTGGCCGCGGGCGCCGGGGTGCGCATCGGGGCGGGGTCGGTGTGCCGCAGCCCCGGCGAGGCGACCGCGGCGACCCAGTGGCTGCTGGACGCCGGCCACGACGTGATGGTGAAGATGGCGCACCACGGGGCCGGTTCCGGCAACGAGATGGTCCTGCGGCCGGGGAGGCGCGCACCCGCCCACATCGGCGGCCGGACCGTGCACGAGCTGGACGGCCGGCAGGACGCCGTGTCGCGGTACTGGAGTGACCGGTGGGACTGGGCATCCGCGGACGGCAGGTACGCCGTCGTGGTCGAGCAGCTCCTCGATGCCACGGCCAGCTACTACGCCGAGTACGCCGTGACCGACGCGGGGGTCGAGCTGGGGGGTGTCGGCCACCTGTCCTTCGTCGACCGGAGGCTTGCTTTCGAGACCTTCCCGGCGCGCTCGCTGACCGAGTCACAACATCTGGAGCTGGTCTCCGGGGCCGAGACCCTTGCCCGTGCCTACCACGGCATCGGATACCGGGGGCAGCTCTGCGCCGACGCGGTGGCCACCGGTGACGGGCGGATCGCCTTCACCGAGGTCAACGCCCGTACGACGACCTCCACCCACCTCTACGAGACCATGGCGGGCCTGACGCCCGACGAGATGACGATGCTCAGCCAGCGGCTCACCCCCGCGACCTGGAAGCCGATCTCCACCGCGGGCTTCCTCGCGGCCGTGGCCGACGCCGGCCTCCTGTTCGACCGTGATCGACGGCGCGGCGTGCTCATGACGATGCCCGTCTCGCAGTCATCCGGGAAGGGCGGGTTCCTGTACGTGATCGTCTGCGGCGATCCGGAGGAGGAAGCGGTGTACCAACGTGAACTGGAGAGGCTGTTCGATGAGACGTAACCGTCCGCCGGGCGAGGTCGCCACGACCCGGCTTCACCACATGACCGCCGTGGGCGACGCGGAGGCCGAGGCGCGGCACGCGGTCCTGGCCGCCGCGCTGCGGGACGTCGCGCGTCCGAGCACGTACCGCATCAGCTCGGTGCTCGGGGCGTGGGACCCGTGCTCACCGGCGCTGATCGACCAGGTGGAGGGCGACCTGCTCGCCTTCACGCGCCGGGATCCCGCAGCCCACGGCTCATGGCGCGAGGTCCTGGGTTCCTACCGGTGCTTCCGGGCGGTGCTGAGCCACCGGCTGGCACATTCGATCCTGCGCACGCCCCCGCGTTCCGATGCCGACGGCGCTCGCCTGCGGATGCTCGCGCGCTCCATCGCCGAGCGGGCCACGGTGGAGACGGGCGTAGAAATCCACCCGGCGGCCGTGATCGGGAGACGATTCGTCGTCGACCACGGCATGGGGACGGTCATCGGCGAGACCGCGAGCCTGGGCGAGGACTGCTACGTCCTGCACGGTGTCGTCCTGGGATCGACGGGAATCGCGGACAACCCGCGAGCCCGGCGGCACCCGGCCATCGGTTCGCGCGTCGAGATCGGTGCGTTCGCACGGGTTCTCGGCCCGGTCGAGATCGGTGACGATGCCGTGATCGGATGCCATGCCCTCGTCCAGTGCGACATCCCGGCAGGTGCCCGGGTGAGCGTGCTGAACCACTATCAGGAGATCCGGGGCGGAACCTCCATCGGCATCACCGCCGTCGAAGTGATCGGTGAAGGCCTCCTCCTGCTTCGCGGCAGCGGCCTGGCCGATCCCGGCCTCCGCGTGGAGGGACTGTCCGGCCGCCACCGGAACGCCACACCGGTGGCGGTACTCGACCGTGGCAGCCGGCATCTGCTGATCGGGCTGGACGCAACGGCCGGCAAGCCCCCCGCGCACGTCCGGCTGACCGTGCCCGACGGCAGCAGCGCGTCGATCCCGGTGCCCCGCGCCGCCGGTGTCCGGCGTACGCGCGACGGTGGAGCCCGCCCCGCCGCCTCACAGGCCACGGCGGGGTGATGGACATGGTCACGCCCGTGATCGCCTCGTCGGTGCTGGACCTCATCGGCCGGACGCCCCTGCTCGAACTGCGGCGGCTGACCGCCGGCCTGGACCGGACGGTGTACCTGAAGCTGGAGATGCTGAACCCGGGCGGAAGCCACAAGGCGCGGATCGCGCTCAACATGGTGCTGGCCGCCGAGCACGAGGGGCTCCTCGTCCGCGGCTCCGGGCAGACCATCCTCGAACCCACCGGTGGGAACACCGGCATCGGGCTCGCGATGGTCGCCGCATCTCTCGGATACCGGCTGGTCCTCGTCATCCCGGACAACTACAGCCCGGCCAAGCAACGGCTCCTCCGGGCGTTCGGCGCCGAGATCGTGCTGTCCGATCACCGGCTGGGCGGCAACTCGCACGGTGAGAAGGCGATGGAACTGCAGTTCGCGCACCCGGACTGGATCCTGCTCAACCAGCAGGCCAACCCGGCGAACCCGGACGTGCACGACCGGACCACCGCCGTCGAGCTGGTGGAGGCGTTCTCCGGCGAGCTGCCGGACCTGATGATCGCCGGCGTCGGGACCGGCGGGCACCTCACCGGAATCGGCCGGACCTTGCGCCGGCACAGACCGGATCTGCGGATCGCCGCCGTCGTGCCTCCGGGATGCTCCTTCACCCGGAACAGTTTCACCGCGCACCGGCTGCAGGGCCTGGCCGTCGGACTGGTGCCCGCCAATCTCGACGTCACGCTCATGGACGAGGAGATCGTCGTCACCGAGGAAGAGGCCGCGGCGATGATGCGGACCCTGATGCGGGTCGAGGGCCTCGCGGTCGGTCTGTCCTCCGCGGCGAACGTGGTCGCCGCACTCACCCGCGCCCGGACCTGCCGCCCCGGCACACGGATCCTGACCTTTGCCTACGACTCCGCCCAGGACTATCTCGCCGAGCTCGCGGAGCCCGGCGGGACCACTCACCCGAGGAGCACCTCATGACCGGCATGCTCACCTTCGACGCGGAAGAGGCCCGCAGGATCGAGCGGACCTACCGCACACCGGATGTCGTCGCGCAGCGCAGCACCGTCCTCGACACCCTCCGGCTGCGGCCCGGCGAGCGGGTGCTCGACATCGGGTGCGGACCGGGTCTGCTGGCCGCGGAGATGGCCTCGGCCGTCGGCGCACGCGGTCAGGTCATCGGCGTCGACGTGAGCGGGAGCATGCTGGCCCTGGCCCGATCCCGGGCCGTCGTGCCGGGCGGGGCGAAGGTCGACCTGCGACCCGCGGCGGCGGATCACCTGCCGTGCGCCGACGCGAGCGTCGACGTGGCGGTGTCGACGCAGGTCCTGGAATACGTCGTGGACGTGCCAGGCGCTCTTGCCGAGATCCACCGGGTGCTCGTGCCGGGCGGTCGGATCGCGGTGCTGGACACCGACTGGGAGTCCCTCGTGTGGCACTCCGGCGACCGGCCGCGGATGGCCCGGATGCTCGCCGCGTGGGATCGGCACCTCGCCGATCCGCACCTTCCCCGCACCCTTCTCCCGGCTCTGCGCCGGGCCGGTTTCGAGACCTCCCCACCGCTGGTCATACCGCTGCTCAACGTCGGTTACCGGCACGACACGTACAGCGCGGGCCTGATCGACATCGTCGCCTCGTACGTGGTCGGGCGCGGCGTACTGACCGATGACGAGGTCGACGCCTGGTCGAACGACCTGCGCGGACTCGGCCACGACTATTTCTTCAGTCTGAACCGGTACCTCTTCACCGCCACGAAGCCTTCCTGAGCCGGGGATGCCGCGTTCACCGGATTCCGCACAGCCCGCTCGGACAATAGCCCTGCCCCGGTCCGACGGCAGGGCTATCGTGCTGCTGTGGATCAACTGACGGCCGAAGACCCGGCTCGCATAGGCCCGTACCGGCTGATCGCCCGCCTGGGCGCGGGCGGTATGGGCCTGGTCTATCTGGGGCGTTCCGAAGGCGGCCGGACGGTCGCGGTGAAGGTCGTCCAGGCCGAGCACGCCCAGAACCCCGAGTTCCGCAGACGCTTCGCGCGCGAGGTGGCCGCCGCGCGACGGGTGGACGGGAGCTGGACGGCGTCCGTGCTCGACGCCGACCCCGAGGCCGCCGTGCCCTGGGTGGCCACCCGGTACATCCCGGGACCCGACCTGCACACCGTGGTCGCCGAGGACTACGGCCCGCTGCCCGAGCACACGCTCCGGATCCTCGCCAACCGCCTCGCCCTCGCCCTGGAGGCCGTGCACGGAGCGGGTCTGATCCACCGTGATCTCAAACCGTCCAACGTCCTCGTCACCGTCGACGGCCCCCGCGTCATCGATTTCGGCATCGCACGGGCGATGGACACCCTCGGACCGGACAGCCTGCACACCCACACGGGCATGCTGATCGGCTCTCCCGGCTTCATGTCGCCCGAACAGGTCCGCGGCCTCGAACTCACCCCCGCCAGCGACGTCTTCTGCCTGGGTGCGGTCCTCGTCCACGCCGCCACCGGGCGCATGCTCTTCGGCGCCGGGAACACCGGCCTGAACGCGCACCTCTTCCGGGTGGCCGAGGAGGAGCCGGACCTCACCGGCGTCCCGGACAGCCTGCTCGACCTCGTCCGCGCCTGCCTGTCCAAGGACCCGGCCGGCCGCCCCACCCCGCGACAGGTGGCCGAACGCACCGCGGCCGAGGGGCCCGGGGACCGGGACGCGGAATGGCTGCCGGGCCCGGTGCTGGCCCAACTGGGTCGCCATGCGGCACAGTTGCTGGACTTCGCTCCCGAGATACGGGCCGGGGGCGAGGCCGGAGGGCCCGCCGTGGCGCAGGACCCCCGGGTACCCGCACAGCCCCGGACCCCGCCGCCGTCCCCGCAGGCACCTCCGCCGCCCGAGTACGCTCCGACGCCACCGGCTCCACCGACGGCACCCGCCCACTCGGGCTTCGGCCCGCCCCACGCCTTCGGCCCGGCCGTGCCGCCGCCCCACCCCAGGCGCTGGTGGGGTCTGGTGGCGATCGCCCTGGCCCAGCTGCTGGTGCTGATCGAGGCGACGACCTTCAACAGCGCCCTGCCCGCCGTCCAGGCCGACCTGGGCCTGCCCTCGGAGGACCTGGCCCCGCTGTTCAGGACCTACACCCTCGCCTTCGCGGGCCTGCTGGTCCTCGGCGGCCACCTCGCCGACCTCGTCGGCCGCAGGACCCTGCTGCTCGTCGGGCTGGCCGGGTCCGCGGTGGCCTCCGTGGTCACCGGCTCGGCGAGCGACTCCGGCATGCTGCTCTGGGCCCGTGGCGCCCAGGGAGCCTTCGCCGCGCTGGTGACGGCGTCCGCGCTGGCCCTGGTGACGGCCGGCTTCCGCGACCCGAAGGAGCGTGCCAGGGCCTTCGGGGTCTACGCCGCGATCGCCGGCGGCGGTTCGGCCCTCGGCCTCCTCACGAGCGGCTGGTTCATGGAGGCCCTGAGCTGGCGGGCGGCGCTGTACGTCCTCGTCCTCCTCGCCGTGATCGCCCTGATCGGCACGCTCACCCTGGTGCGCGAGGGCCACGGCCACGGCCGCGGCCCCGAACGCCGCTTCGACGGGGTCGGCGCGATCCTCGGCACCGCCGGACTCCTCGTCCTCACCCTCGCCTTCACCGCGGCCCAGCCGGACCACTGGACCGAGCCGGTGAACCTGGGCCTGCTCGTGGCCGGCGGCAGCCTCTTCGCGGCCTACCTGGGGTGGCAGTGCCGGACCTCGCGCCCGTCACCCGCGCCGCACGGCGGCCTCGCAGCGCAGGGCCCCTCCGCACCGCAGGGGGTCCCCGCGCACGTCCGCCTCGGCTGCTTCCTCGCCCTGTTCCTGGCCGGGGCGGGGACCATGGCCGCGTTCCCGCCCCTGGTCTTCCTCCTGCAGAGCGCCCTCGGCTACACCCCGGCCCTGGCCGGGGCCGCCATGCTGCCCATGGCCGCCGCCGTCGTCGTCGGCTCCACCCAGGTCTCCGCCCGCCTGCTGCACCGCACCGGGCCCCGTGTCCTTGCCGTCGCGGGCCTGCTGGCCGCGGCCGTCGGACTGGTCCTGCTGACGACCGGCCGGGAGTCCTTCTCCTCCCACGCCTCGTCCTACGCGGCCGGGGTACTGCCCGGCATGCTCCTCCTGGGCCTCGGCACCGGCACGGCCTTCGCACCGCTCCTCGCCACCGGCACGGCAGGCGTCGCCCCGCAGCGCTCCGGCGCGGCCGCCGCGGCCGTCACCGCGGTCCAGCAGGCGGGCGGAACGCTCGGCGCGGCCCTGCTCAGCAGCGTCCTGAACGCCCGCATGCGGGACTGGGACCCCAAGTCACCCGGCCTCGCCCTGCTGAACGGCTACACCGGCACCCTCTGGTGGGCGGCCGGCTGCCTGCTCCTGGCAGCCCTGGCCGCAGGCCTGCTGGTCACCGCCAAGGCTCCCCGGGCGCCCTCGGCGGACGCCGGGCAGGTGCCCGCGGCGGTGCGCTGAGGGCACCCGCCGCGGCCCCCCGCGGGGAATCAGCGTTCGCTGCGGACGATCGTGAAGATCGAGCCCTCCGGGTCCGCGACCACGGCCAGCCGGCCGTTCGCGGTCTCGTGGGGCGGCCGCAGGACCCGCCCGCCGAGGTCGGCGGCCAGTTCCGCGGCCACGTCGGTGTCGTCGACCTCGAAGTACGTCATCCAGTGCGCGCCGCGGTCGTGCGGCAGGGCGCGCCCCACCCCGTGCACCGCGGCGACCGGCCGGCCCGACACGTGCAGGGTCAGGTAGTCGAAGTCGGCCGAGACCACGGCCTCCGGCTCATGGCCGAAAACCGATTGGTAGAACTTGCCGACCGTCGAGGTGTCCCGGGTGACCAGTTCGTTCCACGCCGGGGTGCCGTGCACCCCGGTCAGCCGGGTGCCGATGTGCGCGGCGGCCTGCCAGATGCCGAAGACCGCGCCGACCGGGTCGGAGCAGATCGCCACCCGGCCGGCGTTGCCCGCGTCCAGCGGGCCCACCGCCACCGTGCCGCTGCAGCCGCGGATCGTCTCCGCCGTCTCGTCGGCGTCGTCGGTCGCGAAGTACGTCGTCCAGGCCACCGGCAGGTTGTGGTCCGGCGGCAGCTGCCCGATGCCGGCCACCTCCTTGCCGTCGATCAGCGCCCGCACGTACGGGCCGAAGGGCTCCGGGCCGGGCGCGAACTCCCAGCCGAACAGGGCGCCGTAGAAATCCTCCTGCGTGCCGAGACCGTGCACCATCAGGCTCACCCAGCACGGTGTGCCGGGGGCGCGCCGCGTCTCCGCCTGGTCGGTCATCGCCCTGTCTCCTCCGTCGTGCCGCCGTCGCCGCCGCGTCGGTTGTGGGGCTGATGCTTCCACTCCGAGGGCCGTCCCGCGCCTCGACCGGGCCGGGTTTTCCGGTGGCGGCGCGGAGATGACCGAATCACTGCGGCCCGTCGATGTCGTCCTTGTTACACGTGGTACGGGCGGGGGTGGAGGATGGAGCCATGACTGCAATCCTCTCTGCATCCGAACTGACGGCCGAGCTGGCGGGCTCCCGGCCGCCGGTGCTCCTGGACGTCCGCTGGCAGCTGGGCGGGCCCGACCTGCGGCCGGAGTACGAGGCCGGGCACCTGCCGGGGGCCGTGTACGTGGACCTGGACCGGGAACTGGCCGGTCCGCCCGGGGCGGGCGGACGGCACCCGCTGCCGGACGCGGAGGCCTTCGGGGCGGTGATGCGGCGGGCCGGCGTCGGCGCGGACACGCCCGTGGTCGTGTACGACGGCGGGCTGGGCTGGGCGGCCGCCCGGGCGTGGTGGATGCTGCGCTGGACGGGTCACCCGAACGTGCGGGTCCTCGACGGGGGACTGGCCGCGTGGACGGCGGCGGGCGGCGCACTGTCGGCGGAGGTACCGGCTCCGGCCGAGGGTGATTTCAAGCCACAGCCTGGTGCGGTGGGGCTGCTGGACGCCGAGGCCGCCGCCGCGCTGGCCCGCTCGGGCCTGCTGCTCGACGCGCGGGCGGGGGAGCGGTACCGGGGCGAGGTCGAACCGATCGACCGGGTCGGCGGTCACATTCCGGGCGCGGTGTCGGCCCCGACGACGGAGAACGTCGGCACGGACGGCCGCTTCCTGCCCGCGGCGGAGCTGCGCGAGCGCTTCGGGGCGCTGGGTGCCGCGGCGGACACCGAGGTGGGCGTGTACTGCGGCTCGGGGGTCTCGGGCGCGCACCAGGTCCTGGCGCTGGAGGTCGCCGGCATCCCGGCCGCGCTGTACGCGGGCAGCTGGTCGGAGTGGTCCTCGGACGAGTCCCGTCCGGTCGCGGTCGGCCCCGACCCGCAGTAGCCGTCCGGGCCGGTGCGGGCACGGCCCGCACCGGCCCGGCGCGGTGGTGCGCGCCGGGCGGACGGCTGTCCTGCCCGCTCCCGCTACTCCTGCTTCTTGCGGCGGGTGCCGAAGACGATCTCGTCCCAGCTGGGGACCGCCGCGCGGCGGCCCGGGCGGACGCCGTCCGCCTCGGCCTGGCGGTCCGTGGTGCCGGTCAGCCGGTCGCGGTGGCCCGCCACCGTGCGCGGCATGAGGACGTCCGCGTAGGCGGAGCCCGCGCCCGCCGACGCCGCGGGCGGGGCGGCGGCCTCCTCGGCCTCCTCGGCGCCCTCCGCGTACGGCTCGGCCGCGGCCGCGGCGGGCCGCTCCGGCACCACCAGGTCGCCCCGGAAGCTGGGCACCGCCTCCAACAGGCTGGTCAGCGAGTCCCGTTCCTCTTCCGGTTCGGGCGGCGGAGCCGGTGCGATCGCCGGGAGCTGGCGGTCCAGCGCACGGTCCAACGGCCGGTCCCGCGGCAGTCGCGCGATCCGCGGCACGAAGGGGAAGGTCGGCTCCGGTGCGGACGGCAGGTCGTCCGACTCGCCGATCAGCGAGCGGGCTTCGTCGTCCACGGCCACGACCAGCCGGCGCGGCGGGTCGTACGTCCAGCTCGCCGAGTGCGGCTCGCCGGCGACCCGGTAGACCAGCAGCACTTCCCAAGTGCCGTCGTCGCGGCGCCAGGAGTCCCACTGCACGGTGTCCTTGTCGGCCCCGCGCAGCAGCAGCCGCTCCTGCACCGCCTCGCCGAGCTGGGGTCCGGTGTTCTCACCCGGGCGCCGTACGGGGGTCTTCCGGGCGCGTTCGGCCATGAAGGCGCGCTCGGCCAGGACCGGTCCCTCGAAGCGGCGGACGCGGTCGACGGGGATGCCGGCGAGCTGTGCGACCTCCTCCGCGGAGGCACCGGCACGTATCCGCGCCTGGATGTCCCGCGGGCGGAGGTGGCTCTCCACCTCGATCTCGATCTGGTTCAGCCGGGCACGGTCGTTCCGCACCGCCGCCCGCAGCCGTTCGTCGATCGGAAGCGTGTACTCCGTGCTGTCCGCAGCCTTGAGAACCAGTCGTGTGCCGTCATTGGAGACGGCCACGACACGCAGTTCGGGCATGGGGACCTCCCGGGTGGTGCCTGCCGACGTCACGTGCGTCGCTGCTTCCGCTAGTCGAGTGTGGCCTGCCCGGGTGCAGCCTGCCACAACCTTGCCGAGTTAAACCGGCGTGTCGGGCATGCGCCCTTGATCGCCGTTATGGCACGGTTACCTGTTGGCCACTCACAGTGACCGATTGGTCACTCTGCGCAGCAGGAACCCGTGCGATAGTGCGTCACCGCCGGTTTCGAGCGCCGTTTCTCCATCGTCGGCCCCCTCTCCCGGGTCCGGACATCCGTGAGGACGGACGGTCCCAGGGCTCGCCACAGTACTCCATTCGGGCCACCTGGGTGGACCGCCGCGCCGCCGAACTTGTCCGGGGGCTGGGGGGTTACGGTCCCGCCGGGGGCGATATGCCTGCGGACAGGGTCGATTCGGGGTGTCCGGATTCACAGGATCCACAGAAGTGGAACTATCTGCTTCGCCCATCTGTCAGCAACTGCCGCGGCGGCCGCCGAGGCGACCACCGTGGCCGGGGAGCAAGAGCCGTCGTGGAGTTGAGGAAGGGTCAGGGAACGGCACGGGACGCGGGCCGCACACCGCCGGACCGGGAGCTCCGGGTCGCGGGCGGCCCGCTCCCCGGTCAGTCCCCGAGCACCCGCCGCAGATAGTCGTTGCCGAACCTGCGCTCCGGGTCCAACCGGTCGCGGAGCGCCGTGAACTCGCCGAACCGCGGGTACGCCCCAGCGAGGTACTCCGCGTCCCGGGTGTGCAGCTTCCCCCAGTGCGGCCGGCCCCCGTGGGCGGTGAAGATGCGCTCGGCCGCGGTGAAGTAGGCCTGGTGGGGCGTCGCCTTGTACATGTGGACGGCGATGTAGGCGCTGTCCCGCCCGGACGCGGTGGACAGCGCGATGTCGTCCGCCGGAGCGGTGCGGACCTCCACCGGGAAGCTGATCCGCAGATCCGACCGGTCCACCATGTCCTTCAGTTCGCGCAGCGCCGGGACGATCCGCTCGCGCGGGAGGGCGTACTCCATCTCCACGAACCGCACCCGGCGCGGACTGGTGAACACCTTGTACGGGATGTCCGTGTAGGTGCGGGCGGACAGCGCGCGGCTGGCGATCCGGGCGATGGAGGGGATGGTCGCCGGGACCGCGCGGCCCAGCGAATTGACGGCCTGGAAGAGGCCGTTGGAGAGCAGCTCGTCCTCGACCCAGGCGCTGACCGCGCCGGGCGGGGCGGCCGGGCCCGCGCTGCGGTTGTTCCGCTTGGTGTTGCAGTTGCCGGTGTGCGGGAACCAGTAGAACTCGAAGTGCTCGTTCTCCGCGAAGTGCTGCTCGAACTCGGCGGTCACCCGGTCGAAGCCCATGGGCTCCTCACGGGCGGTGAGGAAGAAGAGGGGCTCCACCGCGAAGGTGATCGCGGTGACCACGCCCAGGGCGCCGAGGCCGATCCGGGCGGCCGCGAAGACCTCGGGATTCTCCTTCTCCGAGCAGGTGAGCAGGGTGCCGTCGGCGGTGACCAGCTCCAGTTCGCGGATCTGCGCGGCGATGGAGGCGGAGTCCCGGCCGGTGCCGTGCGTGCCGGTGCCGGTCGCGCCCGACACCGTCTGCTCCATGATGTCGCCCATGTTGGTCAGCGACAGGCCTTCCCGGGCGAGCGCCCGGTTGAGGTCCTTGAGCGCGGTTCCCGCGCCCACCTTGACCGTTCCGGCCTCCCGGTCGACCGCGAGGATGCCGGCCAGGGCCTGGGGCCGTATCAGGACGCCGTCGGTGACGGCGGCCGCGGTGAAGGAGTGGCCGGTGCCGACCGCCTTCATCCGCAGCCCGTCCTCGGCGGCCCGGCGGACCACCTCCTGAAGCTCCCCGACCGAGGCCGGAGTCACCACACGGGCGGGTGTGGCGCTGACGTTGCCCGCCCAGTTACGCCACTCGGTCCCGTACTTCGCTGCTGTCGCCGTCCCCATCGGTAGAGGGCTCCTCCCCTTGCGCCGGCCTCGTCAGCCGGCGGTAACCCGCGAACGCCACCGCCGCCGCGGCCGCCCCCGCCGAGATGGAGACCACGTATCCGCTGCGCGCGCCGGAGGCGTCGGCGACCATCCCGGTCAGGGAGGACCCCGCCGCGACGCCGACCGCCAGGCCGGTGCTGATCCAGGTCATGCCCTCGGTCAGCTTCCCGCGTGGTACGTGCTTCTCGATCAGGGCCATCGTGGTGATCATCGTGGGAGCGATCGCGAGGCCCGAGACGAAGAGCGCCACGGCCAGAAACGGCAAGTTCCCGGCCAGTAGGAGGGGGATCATACTCACGGCCATGGCGAGCACGCCCAGCACCCAGCGGGGCTCGGCCCGGCCCTTGAGCTTCAGCAGGCCGAAGACGATCCCCGCCACCATGGAGCCGAAGGCCCAGATCGCCAGGACGATCCCGGTGAGGTTCTTGTGGCCCAGGTCCTCCGCGTACGCCAGCGTGGCCGTGTCGATCGAACCGAAGATCGCGCCGGTGGCCACGAAGGTGAGGGTGAGGACCTGCAGGCCGGGGGAGCGCAGCGCCGAGGTCCTGTCGGTCCGCTCGACGCGCGGGTGCGGCGCCGGCTCGGTGGCGCGCTGCGCGGTCAGCCACCACACGCCGATCAGGAGGAAGGCGGCGGCCAGCAGCGGACCCGCCTCGGGGAACCAGACGGTCGACAGGGTGATCGAGATGATCGGGCCGAAGATAAAGCAGATCTCGTCCACCACGGACTCGAAGGAGTACGCGGTGTGCATCTGGGGCGTGTCCCGGTAGATGGCCGTCCAGCGGGCCCGGGTCATGGAGCCCACGCTCGGCACGCAGCCGGCGATCACGCAGAAGACGAAGTAGGTCCAGTCCGGCAGGCCGCCCGCGGCGGCCAGGACCAGGCCCGCGACGGCGAGGAACGAGACCAGGGCGGTGGGCCGCAGGACCCGCCGCTGCCCGTACTGGTCGACGAGCCGGGAGACCTGGGGCCCGACCGCCGCGGCGGAGAGCGCGAGCGTGGCGGTGAGGGCACTGGCCAGCGCGTAGCGGCCGGTGAACTCCGAGATCATCGTCAGGATGCCGACCCCGACCATGGACAGCGGCAGCCGCCCGATGAACCCGGCGGTGGTGAACGCCGTGGTGCCGGGGGCGGCGAATATCGCGCGGTAGGGACTGGGCAAGGGGTGCCCTCCGTAAGGGACGTGGTCAATCCGAACAGATTACGTTCGCCCGGTCACGGGCGCACGGGCTGTCCAGGCAGCGGGATCAAGGTGAACGGGTGTCGAAGTTAGGTTTACCTTACCTACGGGATTCCGTGCGGGCCGGTTACCGCCGGTCGGTGGCGGGTGGCAGGATTCCAGACATGTCTGACCAGCGCCCGAACCCCGAAGGCGGATCCGCCCGCCCCTACGACGCCCTCCTGCTGCTGTCCTTCGGCGGCCCCGAGGGACCCGACGACGTCGTGCCGTTCCTGGAGAACGTCACCCGCGGCCGGGGCATCCCGCGGGAGCGCCTCAAGGAGGTCGGACAGCACTACTTCGGGTTCGGCGGGGTCAGCCCGATCAACGCGCAGAACCGGGAACTGCTGGACGCGCTGCGCAAGGACTTCGCCGAGCACGGCCTGGACCTCCCCGTGTACTGGGGCAACCGGAACTGGGCCCCGTACCTGAACGACGTGATGCGCGAGATGGCCGCCGACGGGCGCCGCCGCATCGCCGTCCTCACGACCAGCGCGTACGCCTCGTACTCGGGCTGCCGCCAGTACCGCGAGAACCTCGCCGACGCGCTGGCGCTGCTGGAAGCGGAGGGCTACGAGCTGCCGCGGGTGGACAAGCTCCGGCACTACTTCAACCACCCCGGCTTCATCGAACCCATGATCGACGGGGTGCTGGCCTCGCTGGAGTCGCTGCCCGAGGAGGTCCGCGACGGCGCCCACCTGGTCTTCACCACCCACTCCATCCCGACGGCCGCGGCCGACACTTCCGGCCCGGTCGAGGACCACACCGAGGGCGGGGCCGGCGGCGCGTACGTCAAGCAGCACCTGGACGTCGCCGAGGTGATCGTCGACGAGGTCGTCAAGCTCACCGGGGTGGAGCGTCCCTGGGAGCTCGTCTACCAGTCCCGCAGCGGCGCCCCGCACATCCCGTGGCTGGAGCCGGACATCTGCGACCGCCTGGAGGAGCTGCACGAGGCCGGCGCCCCGGCGGTGGTGATGATCCCGATCGGCTTCGTCTCCGACCACATGGAGGTCCTGTACGACCTCGACACCGAGGCCACCGCCAAGGCCGCCGAGCTGGGGCTGCCGATCCGCCGCTCGGCGACCGTGGGCGCCGACCCGAGCTTCGCCGAGGCCGTGCGCGACCTGGTGCTGGAGCGGGCCGCGGTCGAGCGCGGGGAACCCGTGGAGCGGTGCTGGGCGGGCATGCTG
Source organism: Streptomyces sp. NPDC043853 (assembly GCF_056436025.1). Lineage (NCBI taxonomy): Bacteria > Bacillati > Actinomycetota > Actinomycetes > Kitasatosporales > Streptomycetaceae > Streptomyces > Streptomyces sp. NPDC043853. The sequence continues at coordinate 1,110,480 of NZ_JBWKDJ010000001.1, read as the reverse complement.
GGCGCGTCCCAGGACCGCTGCGCGGTGGACTGCTGCCCGGCGCGTGAGCCGCGCCCCGCGGCGGCCGGCGACGACAGCCCGTACGCGTGAGGGGCGGCGGCGTGACGAACCGGGACACGGCCGGCGAGGCACTGAAGCGGGAACTGCTGGAGCTGGCCCTGGAGGCCGCCCGGCGGGCGGGCGAGCTGCTGCGGGACGGCCGTCCGGCCGACCTGTCCGTGGCCGCCACCAAGACCAGCGCCGTCGACGTGGTCACCGAGATGGACATCGCGGCGGAGAAGCTGATCACCGGTTTCCTGGCCGGGCACCGGCCGCAGGACGGGCTGCTCGGCGAGGAGGGGTCCGAGAGCGAGGGCACCAGCGGCGTGCGGTGGGTCGTGGACCCGCTGGACGGCACGGTGAACTACCTCTACGGCCTGCCGAGCTGGGCGGTGTCCATCGCGGCCGAGTACCGGGGCGAGACGGTCGTGGGCGCGGTGTACGCCCCGATGCGCGGGGAGACGTACCACGCGGTGCTCGGCGGTGGGGCCTGGCTGGACGGCGTACGGCTGTCCTGCCGTCCGGCGGCGCCGCTGGACCGGGCGCTGGTCGCCACCGGCTTCGGCTACCTGCAGGAGCGGCGGGTGCGCCAGGCGGAGGTCGTGGCGCGGGTGATCCCGCTGGTACGGGACATCCGGCGGGGCGGGTCCGCGGCGGTCGACCTGTGCGACGTGGCCTGCGGCCGGGTGGACGGCTACTACGAGCGCGGCCTGAACCCGTGGGACCTGGCGGCGGGCGAGCTGATCGCCCGCGAGGCGGGCGCGCTGACCGGGGGCAGGCCGGGCGCTCCGGCCTCCGGCGAGCTCGCGATCGCGGCGACCCCGGCGGTGTTCGCCTCGCTGCAGCCGCTGCTCGACGCGGCGGGCGCCTGGCACGACTGACCCCGCGGCAGCCCTCGCGGGAGGCGGGAAGACGGCGGCGGGGCCGGTCCGCCCCCGAGGGTGGGCCGGCCCCGCCGTGAGGCGAAGCGGGTCAGGCGGCGTTGACGTGCACGCCGTACTCCGCCGCGAGGCGGTGGAGGTCCTCCAGTTCGCCCTGTTCGACCTCCGCCAGGAAGTCGTCGCCCGACTGGCGGGCCCGGTCCAGGTCGGACTGGGTGGTGCGGATCCGCTGCAGAAGTCCTGCGGTGAATGCGTCCATGGTGGTTGCGCCCCCTCTTCGTGGCACGGAGGTGTCCGGGAGGTAGGTGATCGGCTGATCGGGGTGTGCAGACGTCCTCCCCAGCACGTCGGCCCCAGAAACCTCGTGAAGCGAGGGAATCCTCACGTCCGCCTCACGTACGCCGTACCTTCGCATCACCTCCGCATCGCGTCCGCCTGACCTCCCCCTGACGTCCGCGTGGGGTCCACCACTCCCGGGCGGGCCGGGAGCGGTCCGCCCGCGCCCCGAACGGGCCGTACGGCCGCCGTACGCCGCCTTACAGCCGGTTTACGGCCGAAACGGGCAGGATGTAGGGCGGGAATCGACCCTGCCCGCCCCGGGCCCATGAGGAAGGAAAACGACGTGCGCGTACTCGTCGTCGAGGACGAGCAGCTGCTCGCCGATGCGGTGGCCACCGGACTGCGCCGGGAGGCCATGGCCGTCGACGTCGTGTACGACGGCGCGGCCGCCCTGGAGCGCGTCGGCGTCAACGACTACGACGTGGTCGTGCTCGACCGGGACCTCCCCCTGGTGCACGGCGACGACGTCTGCCGCAGGATCGTCGAGCTGGGCATGCCCACCCGGGTGCTGATGCTGACCGCCTCCGGCGACGTCAGCGACCGCGTCGAGGGCCTGGAGCTCGGGGCGGACGACTACCTGCCCAAGCCGTTCGCCTTCAGCGAGCTGACCGCCCGCGTGCGCGCCCTGGGGCGGCGCACCACCGTCGCCCTGCCGCCGGTCCTGGAGCGGGCCGGCATCAAGCTGGACCCGAACCGCCGCGAGGTGTTCCGGGAGGGCCGCGAGGTCCAGCTGGCGCCCAAGGAGTTCGCCGTGCTGGAGGTGCTCATGCGCAGCGAGGGCACCGTGGTCTCGGCCGAGCAGCTGCTGGAGAAGGCGTGGGACGAGAACACCGACCCGTTCACCAACGTGGTCCGGGTGACCGTGATGACGCTCCGCCGCAAACTCGGCGAGCCGCCGGTCATCGTGACCGTGCCCGGCTCCGGATACCGGATCTGACGCGCGTGGCCACGACCCCCGTGCCACCCGCCGCACCGCCGAAACCGACCTGGGACCCCGGCCCGCCCGAGGGTCCCTTCCCGTGGCTGAGGCCGACCATCCGGATACGGCTCACCCTGCTCTACGGCGGGATGTTCCTGATCGCCGGGATCCTGCTGCTGTCGATCATCTACCTGCTCGCCGCGCAGACCATGCGCGTCGGCAGCCCCGTCCCGTTCAAGATCGTCGGCGGCGAGAACGTCAAGGTCACCAGCAGCACCTGCCCGGCCGTCGACCTGGTGCGGACCGCCCGCGAGCTCAACGACGCGGTCGCCGCCTGCATGGACGTCCAGCGCAAGCACGCCCTGGACGACCTGCTCAGCCGGTCGCTGATGGCCCTGCTCGGCCTGTCGATCATCGCCTTCGCCTTCGGCTACGCGATGGCCGGCCGGGTGCTCTCGCCGCTGGGCAAGATCACCCGGACCGCCCGCCGGGTGGTCGGCTCCGACCTGACCCGGCGGATCGAGCTGGACGGCCCGGACGACGAGCTCAAGGAGCTGGCGGACACCTTCGACGAGATGCTGGACCGGCTGGAACGGGCCTTCAGCGCCCAGCAGCGCTTCGTGGCGAACGCCTCGCACGAGCTGCGGACCCCGCTCGCGATCAACCGGACCCTCCTGGAGGTGCACCTCTCCGACCCCGGGGCCCCGGTCGAGCTCCAGCAGCTCGGCAAGACCCTGCTGGCCACCAACGAGCGCAGTGAACAGCTGGTGGAGGGCCTGCTGCTGCTGGCCCGCAGCGAGAACCAGATCGTCGAGCGCAAGCCCGTGGACCTGGCCGAGGTCGCCTCGCGCGCCATCGACCAGGCGCGCGGCGAGGCCGAGGCCCTGGGCGTGGAGATCCGCGGCGAGCGGGCCCCGGCCGTGGTCCAGGGCAACGGCGTGCTGCTGGAGCGGATCGCGCTCAACCTGGTGCAGAACGCGGTCCGGTACAACGTGCCCGAGGCCGGCTGGGTGGAGGTCGTCACCGAGGTGACGCACGGCCAGGCGGTGCTCGTGGTCTCGAACACCGGCCCGGTGGTTCCCGCGTACGAGGTCGACAACCTCTTCGAGCCCTTCAGACGGCTCCGTACCGAGCGAACGGGCAGCGACAAGGGTGTCGGCCTCGGGCTGTCCATCGCGCGCTCCGTGGCGCGCGCACACGGCGGCCGCATCCACGCCGAGCCCCGCGAGGGCGGTGGCCTGGTGATGCGTGTCACCCTGCCGATCTGACGGAGGACGCCGTGTTCGCTCCGGGCTGAATTCCGGAGCGGGCGGTGACCCGCACCCCTGTGTGATCGATCACAGTGGCGAGTGCCCGCCCCGGCACGTTCCGTGATCTCCCGGGTGCCGGAACGCCCGGGAAAGTACGGGTTTCCGGCACCTCGAACAGCGGAAAATACTCGGGGTGGCGTCCGTGCAGGAGGATTCCGAACCGTGTACGGTCCGCCTCGACATATCGGCCCATCGCCCCTTCAGGCGGGCGGCCGGGTGTCGATTGAGTAACAGACCTTGATGTGAGGCAAAATCTCCGCCTCAGGTCGGGCACAAGTCCGGCCTCTCGCGCGTTACGTGCGCTGAGACACCGCTAACACCCAGAGGGGGAGAGCGAAAAATGGCAACGGACTACGACACCCCACGCAAGACCGACGACGACGTCGACAGTGACAGCCTCGAAGAACTCAAGGCTCGGCGCAACGACAAGTCCGGCACGGTCATCGACAACGACGACTTCGACGGCGTCGAGGGCCTGGAGCTGCCGGGCGCGGACCTCTCCAACGAGGAGCTGGCCGTCCGGGTGCTGCCCAAGCAGGCCGACGAGTTCACCTGCATGAGCTGCTTCCTGGTGCACCACCGCAGCCAGCTGGCACGCGAGAAGAACGGCCAGCCCATCTGCCGCGACTGCGACTGAGGCTGCCGGCCGTGACAGGCGCGACGCCGTCCCGTAAGCGGTTCCTGGGGCTCCGCAAGCAGGGTGACGCGGTGGAGACGGACACGGAAGCCACGGGCCCGGAGACGGGCCCCGGCGTCCCTGACGTGTCCACCGGGCGGGCCGCGACCCCGCTGCCCGCACTGCCCGGCGAGGACGCGGGCAAGCCCGCCGGACGCCGTATGGAGGCGGTCCGCAGCGGTATGCGCAAGAGCGGCGTGACCGCCCGGGCGGTGGTGGGGTACATCGCCGACCGGATCATCGAGAACGCCCCGCGCGTTCCGGTACGGGACCTGGCGACACTGCGCGCCCAGTTCCCGGGCCTGGGCCCCGATCAGCTGGCCGACAAGCTGATCGCCGGCGCGGCCCACGGGTCCTCGGCCGTGGGCGCCGGAATCGGCGCGGCCGCGATGCTGCCCGCCCCGCCGGCCATGCCGGCCGAGCTGGCCGCCGAGATCACCGGAGTCGCGGCGATCGAGCTGAAGCTGGTCGCCGAGCTCCACGAGGTCTACGGGCAGCGCCCGCCCGGCGGTCTGAAGGACCGCAGCATGGCGTACCTGACCGCGTGGACGGAAGAGCGGGGCATCGACCTGACCAAGCCGACCACGCTCAACGCGGCCCTCGGCGGTCAGATGAAACGCGAACTGCGCCAGCAGATCGTGAAGCGCATGTTCCGCAACCTGCCGAACCTGATGCCGTTCATGGTGGGCGCGGCCGTGGGCGCGGTGATGAACCGCCGCGACACCAGGAAACTCGCCGAGAAGGTCCGTTCGGACCTGCGGAAGCGGGCCGTCCCGTGGGATGCGCTGTCCGCCCTCCCGCCGCTGGAACGGCCCGACCGGCCGCTCGGCCCCGGCCCGGAGGACCCCAAGGCCCTGCAGGGACCGGAGGCGGGCCCGCGGGCCTGAGCGCCGTCCCGGCCGTCCCCGCCGACCCCGGAGCGCGCCATGGGCTCCGGCCGGCGGAAGCCGCCCGCAGGCCGGGCTAGCCCGCGGAACCCGCCCGGGCCGCGCTGATCGCCGCCGCCAGGGCCGCCGGCTCCCGCGTGGAGAGGTAGACGTACGGCGTCGGATCGTCCGGGTCGGTGACCTCGACCCGGACCGCCGTGGGCACGTAGCTCCGCATCAGCATGAAGGCCCGGGTGTCCGCCCTGTACGTGCGCCAGGCGCGCGCCTGCTCCTCGTCCAGGACCTCCGGCTCGCCCAGCGCCGAGACCGGGATCCGCGCCTCTCCCGCGGCCAGCACCCCGTTCACCACTCGAACGCGAGCACTGCCGTACGCACTCGTGGCCAGTCCCGCCAGGGCGGTGCCGCCGACCAGGCCGGCCAGCAGCGGCAGGGTCCCCAGAGGCAGCAGCATCAGGGCGCAGGCCAGCCCCAGCAGGACCGAGATCCCCCACCAGGCACGGGGAGCGGTCAGACGTTCGTCGTGGCCCGTGACCGGGCCCGCGGGGGAAGCGGAAGCATGCTGCATGTCCCCAAGCTTGGCACGGGGCGACCCGCGGGTAGCCGCGCGGGTAAGGTCTCCGCCTGTGAGTGGACGAAACCCAAGCCTGACGCCCCCGGCCGACGCCGTGGTGCCGGTCCGTCACCCGGACGCACCGGCCCCCGGGGAACTCCTCGGGGCGCACTACGAGCACTGCTTCGGCTGCGGTGCCGGGCAGCCGCACGGCCTGCACCTGGAGGCCCGGGCCGGGGACGGCGTGAGCGTCACCGCCGAGTTCACCGTCAAGCCCGCCCACCAGGGCGCCCCCGGTCTCGCCCACGGCGGGGTGCTGGCCACCGCCCTCGACGAGACCCTCGGCTCGCTGAACTGGCTGCTTCGGGTCATCGCCGTCACCGGCCGGCTGGAGACCGACTACCTGCTCCCGGTCCCCGTGGACACCGTGCTCCACCTGTCGGCCGAGGTCACCGCCGTCGCCGGACGGAAGATCTACTCCATGGCCGTCGGCCGGATAGGCAGCCCCGGGGGCCCGGTCGCCGTGCGCGCCGAAGCCCTCTTCATAGAAGTCAAGGTCGACCACTTCATCGAGAACGGCCGGCCCGAGGAGATCCGGGCGGCCATGGCCGACCCGGACCAGGTCAGGCGCGCCCGCGCCTTCGAGGTGAATCCCTGATGGCCCAGAGCCTCCACGCCCCCGTCGACGTACTCATCAAGCGGGTCGACCCGGACGTGCCCATTCCGGCGTACGGCCACCCCGGCGACGCCGGCTGCGATCTGGTGACCACCCAGGCCGCCGAGCTCGCCCCCGGGGAGCGCGCCGTGCTCCCCACCGGGGTGTCCATCGCCCTGCCCGACGGCTACGCCGCCTTCGTGCATCCGCGCTCCGGACTCGCGGCCCGGTGCGGGCTCGCGCTGGTGAATGCCCCGGGGACGGTGGATGCCGGGTACCGTGGGGAGATCAAGGTGATCGTGGTCAATCTCGACCCGCGCGAGAGCGTCCGGTTCGAGCGCTTCGACCGCATTGCCCAGCTGGTTGTCCAGCGGGTCGAGAAGGTGCGCTTCCACGAGGTGGCGGAACTTCCCGGCTCGGCACGGGCCGAGGGGGGTTTCGGCTCCACCGGTGGTCATGCGGCTGTGGCCGGAAACGGCGCTGGTCAGCAGGGTGGGAATGGCTACGCTTCGGTCGTATCCGACCGGGAAGGACAGTGACGTGTTCGGACGTCGCAAGAAGAACAGCTCCGTCAAGGACGGTGGCGCGGCCGAGCAGGTCGCGGGCGGCGTCGGGGCGGAGGAGAGTACGTTTTCCGATGAGGCCGACGAGGCCGCCGAGCCCGCCACGGGCGGGCCGCGTCGCGTGAACCTGCCGCCGGCCCCGCGGCCGGACGGCCCGTGGGACGTCTCCGAGGTGCCCGGCGATCCGGCCGAGGGCCGGGTCGACCTCGGCGGCATCTTCGTTCCGGGTGTGGAGGGCATGGAACTGCGGGTGGAGGTCGCCGGTGACGCGATCGTCGCCGCGACCGTGGTGCTGCGCGACAGCGCCATCCAGCTCCAGGCCTTCGCCGCCCCGAAGAAGGAGGGCATCTGGGGCGAGGTCCGCGACGAGATCGCCGCGGGCATCACCCAGCAGGGCGGGCTCATCGACGAGGTCGAGGGCCCGCTGGGCTGGGAGCTCCGCGCGCAGGTCCCGGTCCCGCTGCCGGACGGCACCCGAGGTGCGCAGCTGGTGCGCTTCGTGGGCGTGGACGGGCCGCGCTGGTTCCTGCGCGGTGTGATCTCCGGCCAGGGCGCCGTGCAGCCCGAGTCCGCGGGGCTGCTGGAGACCATCTTCCGCGACACCGTCGTGGTCCGCGGTGAGGGCCCGATGGCTCCGCGCGACCCGATCGTCCTGAAGCTGCCGACCGATGCCCAGATGGTGCCGGACGGCGTGCAGACGGAGGACCAGGAGGGCTCCCGCTTCTCCGGCGGCATGGGCCAGCTGGAGCGCGGCCCGGAGGTCACCGAGATCCGCTGACCGGACCGGAGCCCGCCGTGCGTCCGACGGGCCGTACGCCCCTGCCCGGGGAGTGCGGCCCGTCGCCGTACCCGATGCCGCCGTACGCAAGAATGGGCGCATGGGACAGACGGTGGCGGCCGAGCGCGGCGGACTGCCCGCCACCCGCACCGGGGCCCTCCTAGGCCGCCCCCGGATCGCCGCCGGCTGGGCGGTCGGCACCGCCGGACCGGCACTGCTGGCACTCCTGCTCACGCACCTCGACTCCGACCCCGGCCCGGCCGACGAGATGCCCCTGTTCCTGGCGCTCACCGTGGCCGCGGCCCTGCTGGGCGGCCTGCTGCCGGCGCTGGCCTCGGCGGCCTCGGGGTCCCTGCTGCTCAACTACTTCTTCTCCCCGCCGGTGCACCGGCTGGCCGTCTCCGACCCGAAGAACATCGTCGCCATCGTGGTGTTCTTCTGGGTGGCCGCCTCGGTCGCCTCCGTGGTCCACCTGGCCGCCCGCCGTAGCGAGCAGGCCGCGCGGCTGCGCGCCGAGTCCGAGATCCTGTCCTTCCTCGCGGGGAGCGTGCTGCGCGGCGAGACCGATCTGGACGCCCTCCTGGAGCGGGTCCGGGAGACCTTCGCGATGGAATCGGCGGCCCTGCTGGAGTGGGACGGCGGCCTCGGCACCTGGGTCACGGCCGGCAGTGCGGGCCCGCACCCGGCGGCCCGCCCCGAGGAGGCCGACGTCGGCGTGCCGGTCGGCGAGCACCTGGCGCTCGCCCTGTCGGGACGGGTGCTGCCCGCCGAGGACCGGCGCGTCCTGGGCGCCTTCGCCGCCCAGGCGGCCGTCGTACTCGAACGGCAGCGGCTGGTCGACGAGGCCGACCGGGCCCGCCGGCTGGCCGAGGGCAACAAGATCCGCACCGCGCTGCTCGCCGCCGTCAGCCACGACCTGCGGACCCCGCTGGCCGGCATCAAGGCATCCGTCAGCTCCCTGCGCTCCGACGACGTCCACTGGTCCGAGGAGGACCGCGCCGAACTGCTCGCCGGCATCGAGGAGGGCGCCGACCGGCTCGACCACCTGGTCGGCAACCTGCTCGACATGTCGCGGCTGCGGACGGGCACCGTCACCCCGCTGGTCCGCCCGGTCGGCCTGGACGAGGTGGTCCCCATGGCGCTGGGCGGCGTACCGGCGGACAGCGTGACGCTGGACCTCCCCGAGACCCTGCCGATGGTGGAGGTCGATCCGGGGCTGCTGGAGCGCGCCGTCGCCAACGTGGTGGAGAACGCCGTCAAGTACAGCCCCGCCGGCCGGCCCGTCACGGTGGCCGCCGGCGCCCTCGGGGACCGTGTGGAGCTCCGGATCGTCGACCGTGGGCCCGGTGTGCCCGACGAGGCCAAGGAACGCGTCTTCGACCCCTTCCAGCGGCACGGCGACGCCCCCCGCGGGGCCGGCGTGGGCCTGGGCCTGGCCGTCGCCCGCGGCTTCACCGAGGCCGTCGGCGGCACCCTGGCCGCCGAGGACACCCCCGGCGGGGGACTGACCATGGTGCTGACCCTCCGCGCCGCGGCCCCGGACCCCGCCACCCCTGACACACATCACCAAGAGAAAGCAGGACCTCAATGACCCGGGTGCTCGTGGTCGAGGACGAACCGCAGATCGTCCGCGCCCTCGTGATCAACCTGAAGGCCCGCGCGTACGAGGTCGACGCGGCCCCCGACGGCGCCACCGCCCTGGAGCTGGCCGCAGCCCGCCACCCCGACGTGGTCGTCCTCGACCTGGGGCTGCCCGACATGGACGGGGTCGAGGTGATCAAGGGGCTGCGCGGCTGGACCCGGGTCCCGATCCTGGTGCTCTCCGCCCGCCACAGCTCCGACGAGAAGGTCGAGGCGCTGGACGCGGGTGCCGACGACTACGTGACCAAGCCCTTCGGCATGGACGAGCTGCTGGCCCGGCTCCGCGCGGCCGTCCGGCGGGCCGAGCCGGCGCCCTCGGCGGGCGGGGAGGAGGTGGTCGTGGAGACCGCCGGCTTCACCGTGGACCTGGCCGCGAAGAAGGCGGTGCGCGACGGACGCGACGTACGGCTGACCCCCACGGAATGGCACCTGCTGGAGGTGCTGGTCCGCAACGGCGGGCGCCTCGTCAGCCAGAAACAGCTGCTGCAGGAGGTCTGGGGGCCCTCGTACGGGACCGAGACCAACTACCTGCGGGTCTACATGGCCCAGCTGCGGCGGAAGCTGGAGACGGATCCGGCGCACCCCGTGCACTTCATCACCGAACCGGGCATGGGCTACCGCTTCGAGAAGTAGGCGGGGGCTTCGGGACGCCGGGGGCCGCCGGTACGCTTCCTGTATGAGTGCTGAACCGCGTCCCGACCAGCCCGCGAAACCGGCGAAGCCGGCGGGCCGGTTCCGCCGGATGATAGAGCGGCTGTCCTCCACCCAGGAGGAGCTGCATTCGGCGGAACTGCAGGAGGACGCAGAAGCCGCGGGGTGCACGCGGATCTGCGACTGCCACGACCGCCAGATAGTCAAGGTGACGGGCACCCTGCGTACCGTCACCCTGCGGCCGCGAGCGGGCGTCCCCGCGCTGGAGGCCGAGCTGTTCGACGGCTCGGCCGCACTGGACGTGGTGTGGCTCGGACGTCGCTCGATCGTGGGAATCGAGCCCGGTCGGCGCATGATCGCCTCCGGCCGGATCTCGATGAGCCACGGCCGCCGGGTCCTCTTCAACCCGAAGTACGAACTCCGACCGCTCGGACAGGAGCACTAGCCGGTGACGTCAGTGGACAAGCCGACCCCTGAGCAGGCCGCGGCCGCCGCCGACCAGAAGGCGGTGACGCAGGCGGCCCTCTTCGATGCCTTCGGCGGCATCCGCGGCACCCTCGAGACCATGCTCCCGGGGCTGCTCTTCGTGATGATCTACACGGTCAACAAGGACGTGAAGATGTCCGCCATCGCGGCGGGCGCCGTCGCGGTCCTGCTGGTGATCGTGCGACTGCTGCGGCGGGACACCGTCAAGCACGCCTTCAGCGGGGTCTTCGGCGTGGGCGTCGGAGTCGCCTTCGCCCTCTTCACCGGAACCGCCAAGGGCTTCTACCTCCCGGGCATGATCTACGGCGCCGGGCTCGGAGTGGCCTTCACGCTCTCCGCGCTGGTCGGCTTCCCGCTGCTCGGCGTGGTCCTCGGGCCGGTGTTCAAGGAGAACCTCTCCTGGCGCACCCGGAACCCGGGGCGCAAGAAGGCCTACACCAAGGCGAGCCTGGCCTGGGGCATCATCTTCCTCACCAAGTACGCCATCCTCTTCCCGCTGTACTGGTGGGGCGACGCCACCCAGCTGGGCTGGCTGCTGATCGCGCTGAAGCTGCCGCCGATGGTGCTGGCCGTGTACTTCACCTGGGTCTTCCTGGCGAAGGCCCCGCCGCCCATCGACGTCTTCGCCGAGATGGAGGCGGAGGAGGAGGCCGAGCGGGCCCGGAAGGCGGCCGCCGCCGGCGCCGAGCGGCGCGAGTCCTGACCCACGGGCGCACCGGCGCCCGGGTGACGACGAAGACAGGGGCGGGGGGAACAACGGTTGCCCCCCCCCCGTCTTCTTCCGTTCTTTCCCCCGCTTTTCCCGCCCCTGGGAGGGGGGAGGGCGGAGACGGGGCTGGGGGAGGGGCCCCCACC